>JADFRJ010000271.1 GCA_022561355.1 Chloroflexota bacterium
CGGCGACGCTCGCCGGTCTCGTCGCAGATGCGCTCCTTCAGGCCGGGGTGCATGCGTTCTAGCGCGTCGATCAGCTGTGCCAGCGTCCCGCTCTCTTCGGCGATGACGGTGTCCCGCTCTCCGGTCAGTTTCCGTAGCGGTGGGGGAATGCGAACGGTTACGGCCATATTTGTATCTCCTACCCTTCGACGATGTCGCCGGTGACGGGGTCGACACGCACGCCTTTAGCCGCGACCCAGTCCAACCCCCGCTCGATCTCTTCCTCGTCGCCTTCTAGCTCCAGCACGACCCAGCCGTGTTCCTGGGTCACGTCCGCGCGGCGGATGTTGGTGACCAAATTGAACTCTTTGCCCAACTCGTAGATAATGGGCAGTGTGATGAGCTGCTGAAGGAAGGTCAGCTTCACTTTACGTGTCGCCATCTCAGCTCCTCCTACGATCTCATGCGTGAGGTCACGCGTTTGCGGTCTGGACGTTGGCTGCGCGCCGTTCGCCCAGCGCTTCCTCGAACGCGGTGATATTCGGCTCCACCTGGAGCGGCGGCTCTAGTGTATCCATTACGGCTTCCTGCGTCTTGAGGCCGGCGCCGGTGATAAACGCGACGACCAGTTCGCCCTTACGGATGCCGCCGGCCGCCGCGAGCTTCTTGAGGCCCGTGGTCACGACGCCGCCGGCGGTCTCGGCGAAGATGCCTTCCGTCTGTGCGAGCAGCTTTATGCCCTCTACGATCTCGTCGTCGGTCGCTGACACGGCGAGTCCGCCGGTCTCCTCCATCACGCCCAAGGCATAGAAGCCATCGGCCGGGTTGCCGATGGCGAGCGATTTCGCGATCGTGCTCGGGCGCACGGGCAGGACGTTCTTCGTGCCGGCCTCGAATGCGGTCACGATCGGCGAGCAACCCAGCGCCTGCGCACCGGACATCCTCGTGTGGACGTCGCCGATCAGTCCTAGATCGGCAAACTCCTGCAGCCCCTTCCAGATCTTGACGTAGAGCGATCCGGAGGCCATCGGCACGACGCAGTGGTCCGGCGCGCGCCAGCCGAGCTGCTCCGCTACTTCGTAGCCGAGCGTCTTGCTGCCCTCCGCATAGTACGGGCGCATGTTGACGTTGACGAAGGCCCAGGGATACTTGCCCGCCAGCTCCGAACAGAGGCGGTTGACGTCGTCATAGTTGCCGTTGACGGCCACGAGCGTGGGGTTGTAGATGGCCGAGCCGACGATCTTGCCCTGTTCGAGGTCGCTGGGGATGAAGACGATCGCGTCCAGGCCGGCGCTGGCGGCGTGGGCCGCGACGCTGTTCGCGAGATTACCGGTCGACGCGCAGGCGAGGGTCTCGAAGCCGAACTCCTTGGCCTTCGTGGCCGCGACGGTGACGACTCGGTCCTTGAACGACCAGGTCGGGTTCGCGCAGTCGTTCTTGAGATAGAGGTCGTCGATGCCGAGCGCCTTGCCGAGCCTGTCAGCCTTGATGAGCGGTGTGAAGCCGGCCTGGATGTCGACGGCCTGCTCGGCGTCGCAGGGGAGCAGGGCCGCGTAGCGCCACATCGAAGTGGGCCCGCCTTCGATGCTCTCGCGAGAGACGGCCTCGCGCATGCCGTCGCGGTCGTAGACGACTTCTAGTGGACCGAAGCAAAACTCACAGACGTAGGTTGGCTCTAGCGGGTACTCCCGCTTGCATTCCCGGCAACGTAATGCGCTGGCAAAAGACATAATGGCGATACCTCCTACCCCAGAATGGGGAATGTCGTTGGGTTATGAGAGGCGCCCCGAGTGTACCCCAGAGAAGCTGGGGCCACCGCAGGGCCTGGGCATCGTCATCGAGTGCGCGTTCATGTTAGTAAACAATAACTCCCTAGGTCTTGGAATGTAGCATGGGCGTGAAAGGCTGTCAATTGGGGGTCTGGAGTAGTTGTGGGGGGTGGGTGCTATGCCGGTGTGAGCGGTGCTATGTCAGGCCGGCGTGCGTCAATCCAGCATGGCCCCGTATTCGGTGCCTTTGAAAGCGCCGCGCAGCTCGCTGTAATTCGCAACCAACTCCTCCAGTGGTTCGGGATTTTGGCGGGCGGTCTTGACTTCCAGCTCAGCAAGTGTAACGCCCACAAAAGACTGAATTCTGTCGAATTCGGGCTTGGGATCAGGCACTAGGTCTTCATAGTTCAGCTTGAGGATATCGTGATCCTCGAAGATCCCCTCCCAGTGCTGGGCCGTCAGATCGCTTTCGAAAACAGCATGACGTACTTCCTCAGGGTTGATTGTGACCTTTTCCTGAGGAAGCCGAGGACGGGGCCACACCCGGCGAAGCGCCCGCACGATCCTAGCCTACAGGCCGATTCGCGTTCCGGCGCTCTGGAAGTACACGCCGGGTTCCGCTGCAATCTTGGCCGAGATTACCATGCGCAACACGTTGCGGCGCCGAAGATGAATAACTGACAGGCCGCGATCATTCTTGAGGATCTCAACAAGGCCTGGGAAGCCCCAGAAGTGGTCGTAGTGGAACTTGAAGCCTGTGGCTCTGACGGGCGTGGCCGGATCCGCGAATATTCGCTCTCTTAGAAATGCGCCGGGGTTGGCTGCACGAAGACCCACGTCCACCGCTGTGCTCTCGTACCCCTCCGTTCTGTAGTCGATATCATCTAGGTGCTGATTGAAAATCTCACCAAAGCAGATAATCTCGGGGTTCGAGTTGAGGGCACCTTGTACGAGCGTGGAGCCGGTG
>JADFRJ010000272.1 GCA_022561355.1 Chloroflexota bacterium
CTCGCGGACGAACTTGGGATCAGCGAGAACACGGCGAAGGATCACGTCTCCAGCATCCTCCGCAAGCTCGGCGCTAGCAGCCGCGACGAGGCGGCGTACTGGCCGCAGAAGGCACCCTGGTGGGCGCGAGCGCCACTGATTGCGCCGCTGGCGATGTTCCTGCGCCGTCTCAGTAGACGCCTGCCAGGATCACCTTCGATGGCTACTAACGTGTTCGCGGGAGCAGCCCTAATCATGGTCGTGGCTTGACTTTCTCTCTTGGCCCTGCTGCTCCTCCGCACGAGTGGCGGGGAGGAAGTGCCGCAAGGCCGCTGGCTCTCGTTGCTCGCTCTGATCCCGGACACCGAGGTCTCGCGCGACGGAGTAGCGATGAACGACCACGGTCTGGCTCGAGAGCTGTTTGGCATCGAACGGCCCGCGGCGGATGTCGATGAAGAGGGGCTCATTGACTACATCTCAGCGCTTGGTGTCGTGATTCGTCCTGCCGAGCTGCTGGTCAACATGATGATGTCTCCCGATGCGTCACGCAGCGAACTGGGCTTCACGATCGCGGAAGTCGATTTCGATGCTTCCGTTCTTGACGCCCGCGAGCCTGGGGCGACCGGCAATTCATTTACGCTGCTACCTGGCTACGAGATTGTTCGCGGGCGGATCGACGAACGGACGGTCGAGGAAGCGCTGCGCACCGATCCGACCTTCAGCGATCTCTTAGAGCAGACATCCTACAACGGCACCGACTATTTCCACTGGGGCCAAGAAGGCGGCGTTGATCTGACGCGACAAACAATGCTCCGGTTGCTGGGCGAAGGGCGGCAACTGGTCATTAGAGACGGCACTCTGTACTGGACGGAGCTCGAGGAAGACATTGAGAACATAATTGATGCTGCTGGCGGCAATCGTGCCTCGCTGGCCGGCCGAAAGGAGTACCAGCTTGTGGCTCTTGCGCTCGACGGCCTGGGGACGTACACCGCCTACCTCTCTTCCGATACCGCCAATGACCTAGCGGGATGGGAAGGGAGCGACGCGAGTCCCGACGACCTGGCTCCTGAGCTCGCGTTGGTTCCATACGAGTTGATCGCCACAGGCAGAGCTTTGGACAGCGAAGGGGGTTTCCTCGCAGTCGTCCTGGTGCACGACGACGAGGATGACGCAGCAGAGAACGTTATTCGCCTGGGCCAGAGGATCGAAGCGGCGGGTCACATATCCAGCGTGGCCAGGGGCGAACCTGTTCCCCGCTGGAGTGAGGTGATCACCGCAGAGATCGTGCAGGATGGCAGACTGCTAATCGCGAAACTCTACCCCAACGATGGCGACGTCAACAGATTTCGTTTCTCACCCTTCGCTACGTTACTCCTCCAAGAGTAGACCTACTCGAAGAGTAAGCCTATTCGCTGACCGAGGCGCCTGAGAGCTTCTCCAGCGCTTTCACCAACGCCTGCGTGCCTTCCTCGCTCATACCGTCCGCCTCCAGCGCGGAGAAGAGCTGGTGTACGAGCGCCGTGCCGGGCAGCGGCGTGTGGCCTTGATCGGCCAGTTCCAGCGCCAGCCGCAGGTCCTTCTGCTGGTGCGCGATCTTGAAGCCCGGCGCGAAATCATTGGCTAGTATCCGTGGCGCTAGGTTCTGCAGTGCCCATGACGAGCCGGCCCCCGCGCTGACGGCTTCGATCATGGTTGCGGGCGCGACGCCGGCCTTCGCGGCCAGCACGAGGGCTTCACTCATCGCCAAGTTGTTCAGTCCGACGACCACCTGGTTGCAGAGCTTCACGACCTGGCCGGACCCGCTCGGCCCGCAGTAGACGATGGTGGTACCCATTGCGTCGAAGACGCCTTGGCAGCGCTCGAACACGTCGCGCTTGCCGCCGGCCATGATCGAGAGCGTCCCGTCGATCGCGCCCTGCTCGCCACCGCTCACGGGCGCGTCGATCAGCTCGACGCCGGCCTCCGCGTAACGTTCGGCTATCGTGCGCGTCACCGACGGCGATTGCGTCGTCATGTCGATGTGCACGAGTCCGTCGTGGGCGCCGTGGAGGATGCCTTCCTCGCCGAGGGCGACCTCTTCGACGTCCGGCGCGTCGCCGACGATCGTGATCACGATCTCGGAGCGCTTGGCGACTTCTCGCGGGGAGTTTGCCTCCTGCGCGCCCGCATCGAGGAGCGCGTTGGTGCCCGGCCGGCTGCGATTCCAGACCGTAAGCGCGTAACCTGCCGCCAGCAAGTTTCGCGCCATGGGTCGGCCCATGATGCCCAGCCCGATGAATCCAATGCGTTCGTTTTGTGCCATGACTCCGGTCGCTAGTATAATCGCCTCGAACCCCAGTTAACACGCGGAGGAGCATCGATGGCAATCGACGCCGGCGCGTTTCGCGCCTACGACATTCGGGGCAAGGTAGGGCCGAGCCTCACGGCTGAGTTTGCGGAGCTGCTCGGAAAGGCGTTCGGCACGTACGTCGGGCAGGACGGCGAAACGCGCATCGTCGTCGGCCGAGATAACCGCTCATCCGGCGACGAGCTGAAGGGCGCGCTCATGCGCGGCCTCGTGTCCACCGGCGCGACCGTCTTCGACGCCGGCATGAGCACATCGCCGGCGCTCTACTACGCCGTCGCGAGCTGGGGACTGCCCGGCGGCATCAACGTCACCGGCAGCCACAACCCGCCCGACGAGAACGGCTTCAAGCTCGTGGGCGAAGGCAACCATCCCATCGCCGGCGACGAGAT
>JADFRJ010000273.1 GCA_022561355.1 Chloroflexota bacterium
TCGATGATCTGTGCTGTCATGCTGCCTCCGAGGGCACCATGGAGAATGCGCGGAGCGCGAGGAAGCACCTGACTTCGGTAAACTGGGCAGCAGGCGTCCTTGCGGAATTGTATGTGTGATGGAACACCCGGCTTTCAACCCTCCAGCCGATGAGAACACGAGAATCTGGCGTTACATGGACTTCACCAAGTTCCTCGCAATGCTTGAACACGGCGCGCTTTTCTTTCCCCGTTCCCATCTGCTCGGAGATCCTTTTGAGGGTTCCTACTCTCGAGCGAACGAAGCTCTAAGAGAAAGCATGTACAAGGCCGTCAAGCCAGATAGCCGCCGGCAGATGACACAAGCGATAAGCCGAACCAGCGAGCAACTGAGGAACTGGACGATGATCAGTTGTTGGCACATGAATCCTGCTGAGTCGGCCGCCATGTGGAAACTGTACGCGGAAACTGAGCGCTCCCTTGCCATACAGTCAACCTACAAAAGAAGGTTGCGTGATTCCCTGGACGACCAAGTCTACATAGGGATGGTCAACTACATCGACTACGAGACTCAATGGTTGCCAGAAGGCAACGTCTTCTATCCATTTATGCACAAGAGGCTGTCCTTTGAACACGAGCACGAACTGCGTGCGGTGATCCAAGATTTATCATTCGGCGATACCAGGCTTGATCTAGCGAAACCTCCTGATGATCCCGGAATCTGGAAGGAGCTGAGCTTGCAAAAGTTAGCTGAGACGGTATACGTAAGTCCAGGATCTCCCGGCTGGTTCATCGAACTGATTAGACTGGTTCTAGAGCGGTACAAAGTAGCAATAGAGGTACGCCAGTCCTCACTTGACACCGAGCCCTTCTATTAGAACTCCGTGAATACATGCTGCGACATTGACGCTGGCAACTCGCCATTTTCATGCCCAGTTCTCGAATAACTAGAGGAGGCCACCGCTATGCCGATGAACAAGACGCTGATGAAGGTGATCGGGATCGCGCACACGTCGCTGTACAAGATGAGCGGCGGCAAGCTCGCGCGGAACATGCGCGGCTCGGAGGTCGTGCTGCTGACGACGACGGGGCGGAAGTCCGGCAAAACGCGCACGACGCCGCTCTTCGGGCTGGCCGATGGCGAGAACTGGACAGTGATCGCGTCGCAGGGCGGGCATCCCGAGCACCCCAACTGGTACCTCAACCTGCGCGACAATCCGGACGTCACGCTGCAGGTCGGCAGCGAGACGATGCGCATGCGCGCCGAGACGGCCGAGGGCGAGGAGCGCGAGCGGCTCTGGAAGAGCATGGCCGCGATGTACGACGGCTACGACGAGTACCAGAAGCTGACGACGCGCGTGATCCCGGTGGTGGTGCTGAAACCGGCCGAGTCCGGCTAACCGCTTTCGACTGATTCGCGCCCCTCGCCGCCATTGACTAATCGATCCCGCGCGCCTATAGTGTCGATCTCTAGAGCACGATCATTGGCGGAGCGCCCTCTACCTAGAGGCGGCCACCGATGTCTACGTTCGTGTTCTCCGAAGGAGGCCGACATGGCATCAGCACTGAAGGTGGCGTCATGGAACGTCAAGCACTTTCGCGGCGAGCCCATCCGGTTCAACCGAGTGGTCGCGTTTCTGGCGGCCCAGAATCCAGACGTGTTTGCGATCTACGAAGTTACCGGGAGTTCCGTCTATCGCCTCATCCGCAACAACATGCCCGGGTACAGCATCTCGATCACTGAGGGCGAGCAGAGCCAGGAGATTCTCGTGGGCGCGAAGAATAATCTCGAACCGTTCTTCACCCAACGGCCGGACTTTCGTTCAGGCGTCGATGCGCTGAGGCCGGGCGCCCTCGTCACGGTGACGGCCGGTGGCGCCGAATACTCATTGCTCTTCCTGCACAACAAGAGCGGCACCGCGCCACGAGACTTAGGTCTGAGGGACGACATGATCCGCAAGGCGCTCAAACTGCGGGGCGCGCTGGACAAGGCGGCCGTGGGGAACAAGCCGGCGAACTACGTGTTCGTGGGCGATCTAAATACGATGGGCATGAAGTATCGATACCTGCGCTCACAGGACATCGACGCTGGAGAGGAAATCGAGAAGCTGGCGAAGTTCGCGAAGGGCCGCAAGATGCGTCTGCTCACAAAGGACGCCGCGAACACGTGGTTCGGCTCCGGGACAACGTACCCACCGGCAGACCTGGATCAGGTCATCGCCGCCAAGCACTTGCAGTTCAAGTCCTTCCCGGCGGTGGACCCAGAAGGCAATGCCTTCAACGCCGCCGTGTCGGTCCTTGGCTGGCCGAAGCTCAGTGGCCAGCAGCGAAGCGCCTGGATCAGAAGCCACTCAGACCACGGCCTGCTCTACTTCGAGATTCAGTAGGGCCGCGGGCAGCGCAGCCCGGGCCGCTCTTAGGGCAAGCATCGGCGTGAGGCTTCAGCGACCGCTATAATCGACTCCACTATGCCTTATGCGGTCGGCATCGACACGATCGAGATCCCGCGCGTGCGACGCGTGCTGGAACGCCACGGCGAGCGCTTCCTGAAGCGCGTCTACACTCCCACAGAGGTGGCGTTCTGTCGCGGCCGCGTGGCCGAGCTGGCAGCCAGGTTCGCCGCCAAGGAGGCGGTGATGAAGGCGCTGGGCACGGGCGTCCGCGGCATCGCCTGGCGCGAGATCGAAGTGCTGCCGGACCGGCGGGGCAAGCCGCTCGTCTATCTCTATGGCG
>JADFRJ010000064.1 GCA_022561355.1 Chloroflexota bacterium
GTAGAACGGAAGCAGCTTTTTCGTCAGGTCCTCGCTCCAGATCGTGGCCATGCGCAGTCCTTTTATCATGTTCGCAGTCCCTTCTTTAGGATTTCTATCATTCTGTCCAGGGGTCTTTGCCGGGGTCGCGGCCTTCAGCTCGCTCCAGCAGCCGCGGCAAGAAGTGCTCCCAGCCTTCCTTGTGGCCGGCCGACTGATCGGCCGGGAGGCCGCTGTGCCGCAGGCGAACAATCGTGCCGTCGCCGTCCTCGACTAGTGTGATCTCAACCGTGCTCGATCCCGGCGGTACGGCGTGACCTTCGCTCTCCCAGCCGAAGGTGAACACGATTCGCTCAGGAGGCACGATCTCGACGACCTCACCCCTTGCGATGTCGCGCCCGTTAATGTCGACGCGCACGGTGCCGCCCGGCTTCGCATCCATCTCGACCTTGGAGCCGAACCACTGCGCCATGCCGTCCGCGTTGTCCAAGAGCGAGAACACTGTGCTCGGGCTGGCAGCGATGCGCATCTCAACCTCTACTGCGTCTTCGCTAATCGTTGTCATGCTTGTTCCTCCGTTCCTTCGCGCTCTTGCGCCTCTGCTGCGTTCGCCAAGAGTTGCAGGCGTCCTTCCCAGAAACCGTTCAGGAAGTCGCGCAGCTCCTCCAGCCCCTCTAGCCGGGCGCGATAGAGCCGCTTCGTTCCTTCGCGACGCTCCGTTACGAGCCCGGCGTGCTTGAGGATGCGTAAGTGTTGTGAGATCGCCGGCCGCGTCACGTTGAAGTGCGACGCGATTTTGCCCGCCGGCAGTTCGTCGTCCTGCACAAGGCGCAGAATCTTCCGGCGGTTCGGCTCAGCGATAGCTCGGAGTGCGTCTTCCACTGCCATATATTAGCAGATGATTACGTAAGTAGCAACTAACGTTGTGTTACTGCCTACGCTGAACTTAGGCCCTGAACCATCTCGTCCAGGAGCGAGACGAATTCAGCTGTGACTTCGTCCGTCACTGCGTCGATCGAGTAGCCGCCCGTGTTGAACCAGGAGCCATCGTCGTTCTGCTGCTTCAGCAGCGCATCGCCGACGCGAAGCGCCAGTTCGCGCACGCGCTCGTCGCCCGTCGCGCCGAAGAGCAGGGCCGCGCCCCAGCCCACCTTGCCGACCTGCGCGGTCTCGTACATCCCGTCGGTGCAGGCGAATGCCAGCTCCAGGTACTTGCCAGCGAGGTCCAGGTGCTGCGACTCGCCGGTGGCCAGCGAGAGCTTGGTGAGAAACGCGGCCGCGATGCCGATCTGGAAGTAGCGTTGCTTTTCTCCGTTGGCGCGCACTACGGAGTTGCGCTCCTTTTCGGTAGGAGCATCCGTGATTAGCCCTCGGCCGGGGCGGTAGACGTAGTAGAGCGCGTGCTCGGGATCGGGCTGATCTTCCCAGACCGTGGCGAGGAAGCGCGCGACGCCTCGGGCGACGTCCAGGTGTCCCGTGTAGATTGCGGCGTTGCCTGCCTGGCAGGCGGACATCACGTCCTGTGCGCTGTCCGGCTTGTCAATCTGCGTCTGGAAGCCGCCCGTCTCCGGGTGTTGAAGCGTCATCAGAAACTCAGCACCCTTATGGGCCACGTCGAACTGGCCGAGCTTCTGCGCGCCGCAGATGATCCAGGCGTTGGGGTAGGCGTAGGCACGCGCGAAGTTTGGCCCGCGGCCGGGCTCGCCGTCGATGTCGCCGTTCGATGCGAGCATGTGCTCGCGGATCCAGCCCACGACCTTCGCGCCCGCCATGCTCTGGCCCGCGGCCGCCAGCGCCCAGGGCGCTTTGTAGTACGAGCCCAGCCCGCCGCTCGGGTCGCCCACGGCCCCGTCCTCGTCGCTTTGGCGGCCCAGCAGATACGCTGCCCCGCGCTGCTTCGCCTCGGCAAGCTGTTCGATGCTGATCGTCGTTGTTGGCATACTGTGACTCCTATCCAGTTCGTCCACGCATCCCGCTGTGAGTGCGGTGAATCTTACATCTCAACGCCTGGCAAGGCCAAGCGTTCCCAGTTGCAGACCCTCAGGTGGAGTGGTACAGTTAGTTTGACCATGCAGCTTCTGACGAAGTGGGCTCTGCCCACTTTTCTGTTTAGTTGGAGCAAGATCTCCTCAGTGTGAGGCCACAACTATGGCAAAGAACGAATTCCTGTCCGCTATCACACAGCTCGCCGCGGAGAAGAACCTTCCCAAGGAAGTAGTCTTCGAAGCGGTTGAGGCGGCGCTCGCCTCGGCCCACAAGCGTGACGAACTCGCCACCAAGGATGTCGTCGTCAAGATCGACGAGGCTACAGGCGGGACGCGCGTCTTCACACGCATGACCGTCGTCGAAGAGATCGAGGACGAAGAGACGCAGATCCTCCTCGAGGAGGCGCGCAAGCAGAACGCTCAAGCTCAGATTGGCGATGGGATCGACACGGAGGTGCTAAACGCAAAGGACTCCGGCCGCGTTGCCGCGCAAACGGCCAAGCAGGTGGTTCTCCAGCGCCTGCGCGAGGCCGAACGCGAGGTGGTGTTCGACGAATACGAAGGCCGCGATGGCGACATCGTCTCCGGCGAGATGGTGCGCATGGAGGGCCGGAACGTCATTATCGACATTGGCAAAGCGGAGGCGCTTCTCCCAGGCTCGGAGCAGGTGCGTATCGAACACTACCGCTCGGGCCAGCGTATGAAGTTCTACATTCTGGAGGTCTACAAGGCCGCAAAGGGGCCTCAAGTTGTCGTATCGCGGACCCACAAGAACCTGATCCGCAGACTCTTCGAGATGGAGGTCCCGGAGATCTTCAAGGGCGTCGTTGAGGTCAAAGCCGTCTCTCGCGAAGCCGGCTTCCGCAGCAAGGTCGCCGTCTGGTCGACGCAAGAAGGCGTCGACCCGGTAGGCGCCTGCGTTGGGCTGCGCGGCATACGTATTCAGAACATCGTCAACGAACTGAACGGCGAGCGCATCGATATCATCCTCTGGGACCCAGAGCCGGGGCGGTTCGTCGCGCACGCACTCAGCCCAGCCCAGGTTGTGCACGTGGAGACGGATGAAGAGACGAACACGGCCATGGTCGTCGTTCCGGACCGCCAGCTCTCGCTGGCGATCGGCAAGGAGGGGCAGAACGCCCGCCTCGCCGCGAAGCTCTCCGGCTGGCGCATCGATATCAAGAGCCAGTCGGCCTATGAAGAGGTGATGGACGAGCTGCCAGACCCGTCAGACCCGCTCTCCACGATGGCGCCTACGCAGCCCGCCGCGGCCGAGGAGGCGCCAACTCCGGAAGAGCAGCCTGAGGCGGTGGCCACAGAGGAACCCGTCGTCGACGAGGCCGTCGAAGAAGAGGTCACCACGCCGGTCGAAGAGCCTGTCCCCGCGGTCGCGGAGAAAGCCGCCGTCGCGTCGTCCGAGCCGAAGATTCGCTTCGCCGAAGAGATTCTCGTGCCAGATCGCGAAGAGCAGCAGGCCCCTGAAGGCAAGGGACGAAGCCGCTCCAAGGGCAAGGCCAAGGGTAAGCGATCTCCCAGCCAAGAGGGACCACCAACCAAGGTCAAACGGCCGGCACGCGAACGTGTGGTGGTTCTGGAAGATGAGGACGAATACTTAGATGACGCCTAGCTCACCGATGCCAACGGCCAAGCGAATCCCGCAACGTACGTGCGTTGGCTGTCGGGCTACAGGCGGCAAGCGCGACTTCGTGCGCGTCGTGAAGACACCGGATGGAAGCGTGCAGATCGATCCTGGTGGCAAGGCCAACGGCCGCGGCGCGTACATCTGCAGCAAGCCATCCTGCTGGGAGGACGCGCTCACGAAAGACAGGCTTGCTCGCGCCCTGCGGACTGCGATCTCGCCAGACGTGCGAGCTGAGTTGAGACGCTTTGGAGAGCAACTGGTGCTAGAGACGGCGACGGTGGAGAATTAGCTATGCCAGCTGATAGCACGCCCGCTCCCGCCAGCGAAGCCAGCACAGACGCAAAGGCCGCCCCGAAGGTTCAGATCCCTCGCGTCCTGACCGTCATGGAGTTCGGCGAACTCCTTGAGATCCCGCCTGTCGACGTCATCAAGGAGCTAATGAAGAACGGCGTGATGGCGTCGATCAACCAGAGCATCGACTTCGATACCGCCTCTATCGTTGCCCACGACCTGGGATACGAACCTGAGGAGGCCGTCGGCGAGCTAGACGAGATCGTTGAGGCGCAGGAAAAGGGCCTCGTCATCGAGGAGGAAGAAGGCGCCGATCTCAAGCCGAGGCCTCCGATTGTGACCATCCTGGGCCATGTTGACCACGGCAAGACGAGCTTGTTGGACGCCATTCGCAAGACAAACGTCATCGAAAGCGAAGCTGGCGGCATCACGCAACACATCGGCGCCTACCAGGTTGTGGTCAAAGACCATCCCATTACCTTCCTGGACACACCCGGCCACGCAGCCTTCACCGCAATGCGAGCCCGCGGCGCTCGCATTACAGACATCGCCGTGCTGGTCGTCGCCGCGGATGATGGCATCATGCCGCAGACCCATGAGGCGATCGACCACGCCCGGGCGGCCGGAGTGCCTATCGTTGTCGCTATTTCGAAAATCGACCTGCCAGACGCGAACCTGGACCGCGTGAAGGGCCAGCTCGCGGAGCAGGGCCTCAACATTGAGGAGTACGGAGGCGATGTCATTTGCGTTGCCGTCTCCGGAAAGACCGGGGAAGGCACAGAAGAATTGTTGGAGAACATCCTCGTCGCCGCTGAGGTGCTTGAGCTAAAGGCGAATCCTGATCGCGAGGCCATCGGCACGGTTATCGAGGCGGGCATGGATCGCACGAAAGGCGGCCCTACGGCCACGGTGCTCGTGCAGACAGGCACGCTCAACATTAGCGACACTGTCGTCGTGGGCGAGACGTGGGGCAGGATCAAGGCCATGTTCGACGAAGACGGCAAGCGGCTCAAGTCCGTGGGCCCCGGCGAACCGGCGGCCATTCTCGGATTGCAAGGAGTGCCGCAGGCAGGCGACGTCATGCGAGTTGTCGCCAACGATAAGACCGCCCGCAAGATTGTTGTCCAGCTCCAACGAGAGAAGGAAGCGGCCGCGATGCATACGCAGCCTCGTGTGACGCTGGATACGCTGTTTGGAGAGATCAGCGCAGGCAAGATGAAGGAACTCAACCTGATCCTCAAGACGGATGTCCAGGGCAGCATCGAGCCGATTCGCCAGTCGCTCGAGGTGCTCAGCAACGAGGAAGTCAACGTAAAGGTCATCCACTCGGACACGGGTGCGGTGAATGAGTCCGATGCGAACCTAGCCATCGCATCGAGCGGCATCATCATCGCCTTCGGGACCGGCACAGAACCAGGCGCGGAACGCCTCATCAAGCAGGCGAAGGTCGACCTCCGCCACTACAACATCATCTACAACATCACGGAAGATGTCGAGAACGCCCTCAAGGGCATGCTGGAGCCCAGGTACAAGGATGTGGTGACCGGCCGCGCGGAAGTGCGCGAGGTCTTCATGGTCCGGCGGCATCCAGAGGTCGCGGGCAGCTACATCAGCGATGGCGTCGTCACCCGTGGGGACCAGGCTCGTGTCCTGCGAGACGGGGAGGAGATCATCGATAGCAAGGTTGCAACCCTCCGCCGCTTTCAGGAAGACGCCCGAGAGGTCCAAACGGGCTTCGAGTGTGGCATCGTCCTGGAGAACTTCACGGAATTCCAGCAGGGTGACGTCATCGAGTTTTACCACCGCGAGCGGGACAACTAGCGCCCGCGTCTGTGCTAGCTTTCTATGACCCGCAGAACAGAGCGGATCAACGACCTCTTGCGGGAGGAGATTGCGGAACTCATCCGTCGAGACGTTAAGGACCCACGCATGGGCGGTCTCGTGAGCATCCTTGAGGTCCAAGTCTCGCCCGACCTGAGAAACGCCAAGGTCTACGTTAGCGTCCTCGGCAGCGATGAGGAAAAGGCATCGACACTCGTGGCCCTGGCGGCGGCCGCCCACTTCATCCAGCGCCAACTCGGCAAGCGACTCACCATCCGCCGCACGCCGGAGCTGTCCTTTCTCGCCGACGAGACCATCGAAGAGGGGACGAGGATCATGAGCCTGCTGGATGAAGCGCTGGGGAACGACTCCGCTTCTACGTTGTGACCACGGGCATTCTCAACATCAACAAGCCTCGCGGGATGGCCTCGTTTGGCGTCGTTCGCGTCGTCAGGCGGCTGACAGGCATCCGCAAGGTGGGCCATGCGGGCACGCTCGACCCGATCGCCGATGGCGTTCTTCCGATCTGCATCGGTTCGGCGACTCGCATGGTCGAACAGATCGTCAGCGCTCCCAAGGCCTATCGAGCTACCATCCGTCTTGGTGAGGCGACCGACTCCTATGACAGCGAAGGGAAGGTCACCGCTGTGGGAGATCCCAGCGGCGTGACGCGGGACGAGTTGGAGGCGGTCCTCCAGCGCTTCATCGGCGATATCCAGCAGCAGCCGCCGATGTTCAGCGCCCTCAAGCACAAAGGCCAGCCGTTATACAAGTACGCCCGTGCCGGCAAGACCGTGCACAGAGACCACCGCACCGTTAGCATCTACAGCCTGAGTCTGCTCGACTTTGAGACGCCTCTAGCCGAGATCGACCTTGAGGTAGGCCGTGGCGCCTACGTGCGCACGCTGGCACATGACCTTGGCGAACTACTCGGCTGCCACGCTCACCTCCAGAGCCTTACGCGCACCCGTAGTGGCCCGTTCTCGGTCGCTGACGCCTGCACGCTGGAGCAGCTCGAAGAAGCAGCAGCCGCCGGCGACTGGGAGCGCCTGCTCCATGCGCCGGACAGCGTGCTCGAATCGTGGCACGCCGCGCTGCTTGGTGAGGAGCATACGCGCGACGTTCGAATCGGACGTGTACTTGTGCTGGAGCCGGTTCGGCCAGAGCTGAATCAGCTCGAAATTGAGACGCCGTGCCGGGCGTACTCGCACGAGGGGGAGTTCCTCGCCATCCTCCGGTACAGGGGTGCTGGCCGCTGGCATCCAGAACGAGTGTTCGCGGCGCTGTAGAAAATCCTTCGCAGAATCAGCGTAGATTCACTTGACTTCCACACAGAAAGGGATATCATAGCTACCAACGTATCTACAGCCAGATACGGAGGCAGGCTGCCAGAAGGGACGGCAACGGCGCCTGCGAAGATCTAGGACTGTAGAGAGGCCACCCAGACACAGCGGCGAAGGGCAGCCGCAACGGGACGAAAGGAAGGAACAGCCAGTATGGAAGCGTATTGCCTGAAGTGCAGGACAAAGCGAGAGATGCAGAACCCGGAACAGGTGACCATGAAGAATGGCAAGCCTGCCACTAAGGGTACCTGCCCAGTCTGCAGCACGCAGATGTACCGCATCGGCAAAAGCTAGAAGACGAAGCGAAGCAACGCACACATGGGGTGGCGTACGAGCCACCCCATGTTCTATTCCTCAGCCAAGCCCCCTCGGCAAAGAAAACTTTACCTTGACGCCTTCGTGTCGCAACCGTACCCTTATGAGGTAACGAAAACTTTACCCTGAGGAGACAGGTGGCCAAGATCAGACTGTTCGAAGTGCTGGAGGAGCGCGGGCACAAGCAGCGCTGGCTCCTTGGACGGCTCCGCAGGGGCGGGCACCAGTTCAGCGAGACGTATCTATCCCAGGTAAAGTCCGGCGCGAAATCGCCTAGCCGCCGCTTCATTGAAGCAGTGAGCGATGCGCTGAACATGCCTGAAGAAGAACTCTTCAACAAGCCACAGCAGCAGGCAACGGAGGAGCATATGCCAAAGGCCAAGAACAAAGGACAGATCAACGTCGCCATCATCGGGGTCGGGAACTGCGCATCGTCGCTCGTGCAGGGCGTCCACTACTACCGGGAGGTCGAAGATGACCAGACCGTCCCGGGGCTCATGCACGTCAACCTCGGCGGCTACCACGTCCGCGACCTGAATTTCGTCGCCGCCATCGATATCGACGTCAACAAAGTTGGGAAGGACATCTCCGAGGCGATCTACGCGGAACCGAACAACACCATCAAGTTCGCCGATGTGCCCAAGACAGGCGTACGGGTCAGCCGTGGTATGACCCACGACGGCATTGGCAAGTACTTGGAGGACGTCGTTCACAAGGCGCCCGGTCCTACGGCCGATATCGTGAAGATCCTCAAGGACACGCAAACGGATGTGGTGATCAGCTACCTGCCGGTCGGCTCCGAAGAAGCGACCAAGTGGTACGTCGAGCAGGTGCTGGCGGCAGGCTGCGCCTTCATCAACTGCATTCCCGTCTTCATCGCCAAGGAGCCCTACTGGGCTGAGCGGTTCAAGGAGCGTGGCCTGCCGATCATCGGCGATGACATCAAGTCGCAGGTCGGTTCGACTATCGTCCATCGCGTCATGACGCGTCTCTTCCAAGACCGCGGCGTCCGCCTGGATCGCACGTACCAGCTTAACTTCGGCGGTAACACGGACTTTCTCAACATGCTGGAACGAGATCGGCTCACGTCGAAGAAGATCTCCAAAACACAGGCCGTCACCTCGCAGCTCGATAATGAGATGCCCGCCAGCGATGTTCACGTTGGCCCGAGCGACCACGTGCCCTGGTTGGACGATCGCAAGTGGGCCTACATCCGCATGGAGGGCACCACCTTCGGGGACGTTCCGCTGAATATCGAACTCAAGATGGAGGTCTGGGACAGTCCCAATTCCGCCGGCGTTGTCATCGATGCTGTCCGTTGCTGCAAGCTCGCCCTCGACCGCGGTATCTCTGGACCGCTGGAGGCGCCATCGGCCTACTTCATGAAGTCTCCGTCTATCCAGCACACGGACGATGAAGCGCGGCAGATGGTGGAGGGCTTCATCAACGAGGCGTAGCCGGTGGTCGTCTACTGGCTGTTTCGCCTCACGATTCTTCTTACCAGCCCCTTGCCACTGTGGCTCGGCTATCGGATTGCGGCGGCCGTTGCCCACGTTTGCTACTACTTCTTCTCTCGCCAGCGCCGCGGTCTCAACCAGAACATGGCCGTCGTCCTCAACTCTGACGATGAGGCCGACGTCGACGCCTTGGCCCACCGCGCCTTCCGTAACTTCGGCAAGTTTGTCATCGATTTCATCCACTTCCCCGCTATGACGCGCAAGGAAGTCCGCCAACGCCTGGTCTTCTCTCAGTGGACGGAGCTTGATGAGGCCGTCGAATCGGGCAGGGGGATCATCATGCCAACGATGCACTTTGGCAGTTGGGACCTGGGCGCCGCCGCGTTGGCCGCCTACGATTACCCGATCAACGCAATCGTCGACACGTTCAGCGACGACAGGCTTGACGAGCTGGTTCACAATTCGCGCAGGCAGCTGGGCATGAACGTGATCCGGAGAGACCGGACAGGCCCAAGCATCTTTCGCAAGATCAAACGCGGCGAGATCCTCGCTATCCTCATCGACGTTCAGCCGCCTGGACAGACCGTCACCGTCGACTTCATGGGCAGGCCGGCAACCGTTTCCGCCATCCCTGCCCGCATGGCGCTTGGCACCGGCGCCCGCGTCGTCCCCTCCCTCGTGCAGCGTGGCCCTGAGAGCGACACACTCATCAGGCCCGTCGTCGACATCCATGGAGCGCGCTACGAGCCAACCGGAAACACGGACCAAGACGTTGTCGCGCTGACGCAACTCATCATGGACTCGTTCGAGCGCATGATGCACGCTCACCCGGAACAGTGGCTACTCTTCCACCCGCTCTGGCTGGAGGAAGGGCAGACGGCAGCGGTTCCCGTATTGGCCTCAGAGCGATAACCTTCCTGTCATGTGGAAGTACTACGCGTTTCGACTTACCTACCTCCTGCTGGGCAGGCTTCCGTTGCGAGCCCTGTACGGCGTAGCCAGAGTCGCGGGCGATGGGGCGTATCGCTGGCGTCGTGACACGAGAGACGCCGTCGGATCCAACATGCGGCGTCTCCTTGGCCCGGACGCTGGCGAAGACGAGGTGCAACGCGCTACGCGTGAGGTGTTTCGCAACGCCGGGCGCTACTACGCGGACCTGATCCACGTCGGACGCCTCGATGTCGAGCGCTTCTACAACGAACGTTACGAGATTCAAGGCGAGGAGTACCTCCACGCCGCGAAGGACTCTGGGCGCGGCGCCGTGCTCGTGGGAACGCATTTCGGCAATCCGGAGATGGCGGTCCAGCCGCTCGCGGCGAAGGGCTTCTCCATCATGGGACTCGTTGAACCGCTGGAGCCGAAAGCGCTCTCTGACTTCACCCTGTGGCTGCGTGAACGGCAGGGCCACGTCTATCGCACCATCGGCTATGCAGGGCTGAAGGAGACCATCCGGCGTCTCAAGAGCGGCGGTCTCGTTGCTATCCTGATCGATCGTGATGTCGCCGGCACCGGTGTGCCGATGCAGTTCTGCGGCGCCGAAGCGAGCATATCGCTAGGCGCGGTGGACCTCGCGATACGCACAGGAGCCGACCTCATTCCGGCCAGATCGTGGCGCTTGCCGGGCTACGGGTTCAAGGTCGTCGTCGAGCCGCCTGTGGAGATCATTCGTACCGATAATCTCGAAGCCGACTTGCGCTCCAATACAGAACGCCTCCTCCCTATCTTCGAAGAGCTGCTGCGGTCGGACCCGGGCCAGTGGGCCGTATTAGAGGCGATCTGGAAAGATCAGCCTGCCGAGGAG
>JADFRJ010000065.1 GCA_022561355.1 Chloroflexota bacterium
AAGCTCTCTGCTAGCCTTGTAGCGTGAGCGGATGCCACCTCCGCGGGACTCCCGAAGAGCGTCGCCGCAGCGCGCGCCGCCGGCCGGCTGCGGCTCACTCAGGACGGGGATGTGCAGGTCTTTATCGCCGTGAACGACTTGGCCAAGATCGAAGAGCTAGCGACACTCGGCGCTTCCATCGAACGAATTAGCGAAGAAGTCGGCATTGTGCAGGCATGGGTACCTGTTGACGCGCTGCGCGACCTGAGTAGCCTGCGAATCGTTCAACAGGTGCGGCTGCCGGACTATCCACATCTAAACGCGGGCTCCATAGAGACCGAGGGCGACGCGGTGCTCAAAAGCGACGCCTTGCGCGCCGCGTTGGGCGTCGACGGTACCGGGTTGACTATCGGCGTGATCTCAGACGGCGTCGCCGGCCTCGCGGCAAGTCAGGGGCTCGGCGACCTGCCGGCGGTCGATACGAGCACCTGCAACGTCGTTGGCGGTGACCCGGCAGCCGAAGGTGCGGAAGGCACGGCAATGCTCGAGATCGTCCATGACGTGGCGCCAGGGGCGAGCCTGATGTTCGGAAACTTCGGCTTCGGCACAGCGCTCGATTTCAACGCTGCGGTGAATTGCCTAGCCGCCAACGCCGACATCGTCGTCGATGACATCGGCTTTTTCGGTGTAGGGGCTTACGACGGCACCGGCTTCGTATCGCAGAACACCGCGGACGCGCTCAACGGCCCCGGACCGATCAAGGGCTACTTCACCGCGGTAGGCAATCAAGCCCAAGCGCACTACCAGGGTGCATATGTGGAGTCGAGCACTGTCTTGATGGGATCGGACATCGATCCCCTCCTTCCACCGGACGATACGTGGGTGCTCCAGGAGTTTGACGCGACCGGCGGCCCGAACGCCACGAAGCACGCGGGAGCCGAGCCGGCGCCCGCGCCACACAATCGATTCGTCCTGAAGCCGGGGGCCGAGGCAACTATTGTTCTGGTGTGGGACGACCCCTGGGGGACAGCACCGAACGACTACGATCTCTTCATCCGCGAGGATGGAGACATACACATCTGCAGCGGCGAATTCCAAGCTGACGAAGGGGGCGTGCTTTCGTTGCCAGTTGAGGGCTGCACTTGGGGGAACTCAGGGCCTGGCGACCTAGAGTTGGATATCATCATCGGCAACTACCTTGGCGAGGCCGCGCCCGTCGAGTTCGACATGTTCCTGCTCTGCCGTAACTGCAACGACCTTGGGAACGGCAACTCGCTGGACTTCAATACCGCGGGCAGCAGCGTCCCGAACCAATCAGACGCGGGCGGCTCGCCTGCCTCCGTCATCTCGCTCGGCGCCGTCAATCACGGCAGTCCGGACACCATCGAGTCGTACAGCAGCATCGGCCTGACAGAGGACGGCCGCTTCAAGCCGGACATCGTCGCGCCGGACGGCGTCTGCATCACTGGATCGGGCGGGTTCGGGCAGCCTAGCTGTCAGGGCAGCGGCAACCGCTTCTTCGGCACATCCGCGGCCTCGCCCCACGCCGCCGCGGTCGCGGCGCTGCTCCTCGAATGCGATCCTACTCTCAGCCGCGTCGAGCTCTACGACCGCATGGTGCTCAGCGCGACCGACCTAGGCGAGCCGGGTCCCGACAACGTCTACGGCTATGGGCGGCTGAACGCGATGGCGGCGGCTAACGGCTGCGGGGGAGCGCCCGCGGCGACACCAACGATGACAGCGGAGCCCCCTTCGCCAACGCCGACGCCCACGGCGTCTCCCACCGCGACCGACACGCCAACGCCCACTTCGACGGCTACGCCAACGCCAACGTTCACGCCGACACCTACACCCTTCCTTGTCGGAGACGCCAATTGCGACGGCAACGTTAACGCGCTGGACGCGGCGTGGATCCTGCAATTCGGCGCGGGGCTGATTAGCTCGCTGCCGTGCCCCATGGGCGCGGACGCCAACGGCAATGGCACAGTGAACGCCCTGGATGCCGCACTGGTTCTGCAGTTCAGCGCCGGACTGCTAAGCAGCCTGCCACCGTAAGCGCCTTCAATCTAAGGCTGGCGCACTGTATTATGAGTACCGTTATGACACGCGCACTTCAGCCCGTTATCCGCATCACGTTGGCTGCCGCATTCCTGCTGACCGCCGCCTTCGTCGCGCAGCCCAGCACCGCACTCGCCGCGACAACGACGGTCGCCGTCGGCGACATCTGGTTCTGCGACGACATGTCTGAGCCCGGTGAGTGCGAGAGGACGATCAGCGTCGGCGATACGGTGGTGTGGGACTTCGAAGGAGCGAACCTGCCTCACACGTCAACGGCGTGCGGCGCCTCTTGCGACGACCCCACAGATTCGCCGCTCTGGGACTCCGGCATCATCAACAACGGCACAACGTTCCAGTACACGTTCGACGTGCCGGGCACCTACCTGTACTACTGCCAGGTCCACCCCACGCTGCAGCGCGGCGTGATCACGGTGCAGGGCGCGGCAACGCCGACGCCCGAAGGCCTTGTTGGGGATGCGAACTGCAACGGGGCGGTCGACTCGATCGACGCGGCCCTCATCCTGCAACTCACGGCGGGGCTGGTCGATTCGCTCCCCTGCCAGGGAAACGCCGACGTCAACGACAGCGGAGCCGTCGACTCGATCGACGCGGCGCTGGTCCTGCAGTTCACCGCCGGCCTGCTGCCGATCCTGCCGCCCTAGCTCGACGCAATACTCCCGCTTGACAGCCTCGGCCGGGTGCGGGATCATGAGGGCGTCCACTGACGCTGGTGGTCCACCGCCCACTATTGCGCCAAACCCACAGGCGGGAGGTACATCGTGTTAGCACGCATCGCAGTCACCGCAGCCATTCTGATCGCAGTCGCCCTAGTCCTGGCGATCCTTCCCTCGCCGAAAGCAGAGGATGCCTCGGCGGGCGGTCCAACATTCGTTGGCGATGTCAACTGCGACGGGATCGCTAACAGCATCGACGCCGCGCTCATCCTGCAATTTGACGCGGACCTCATCCCCTCCCTCGCCTGCGTTCAGGACGCGGATGTGAACGAAGATGGCTTTATCAACGCCATCGACGCCGCGCTCCTGATCCAGTTCTGTGCGTGTCCAATCGAAAGCCTGCCACCGGGGGAGCCAACACCCGCCGGGCTATCAGGCGACGTTGACTGCAATGGCACGGTCGATGCCGTAGATGCGACGCTGATCCTGCAGTTCGACGCCCGGCTGATATCCAGGCTACGCTGCCAGGAGAATGCGGACGTAAACGGAGACGGCGCCATCAACTCAATAGACGCCGTCCTCATCGCGTCATTGATCATTAGTGAGGATGAGGGACGCGCTTCTGACCGTGACACATGCCTGAGTCTGGGCAGCCCCGCTTGACAGCCTCCGCCGTGTGCGTGATCATGCGATGGCAAGGAGCAACGAGCATGGGCGGACGACACTTCATCATCGGACTCATAGCGGCGGGGATCGCCGCGATTGCATTCCTATGGTTCTCTGGCGGTAGGGCCGATGCATCCAACCTGTTTGGCGATGTCGATTGCAGCGAGATCGTCAGCAGCATCGATGCGGCTCTGATACTACAGCTTGATGCGGCTCTGATCACCTCTCTGCCCTGCGAGAACAAGAGCGACCTGGACGAAGACGGAACGACTGACTCGACTGACGCCCTGACCATTCTTCAGTTCGACGCGCAACTCATCGTAAGCGTCGATCCGCCATCCGTCGCGTTGGCCGATATGACCGTTGGGCAATGTCCCTCACAGGGTCTGAGCGATGGTGGCGTGCTGGCCAACGACATGCTTGCCCCCGAGAGCAGCGGCATCTTTCTGAGCCGGGAGCGTCGAGACCTCCTCGCCGACGAGATCGACGGCGTGCTCGCAGCAATCAGGAGCGAGAAGCCAGACCTCTCCGACATATCACCGCGCCCGATCGTTACGCCCGGCAAGCTCCTGCTGACGGCGTCACCCTCTCTAGGCGAAGCGATCAGAGATCTTCTGGAGGGCGATCCTGAACGCGTAACGTTCGTGACTGGCCACTCTAGCTTCGATATTCTGAATGCTCGCTTCGGCCTGACGGGCGTCAGTGCATTCTTCGTCATGGTCCCAGAGAGCCCCATTCGACTCGGCTACTGCTACCCAAACCACCTGAACTCCTTGGCTGCCGCTGCCGCATTTGACGAGTTGGAGGAGGTGGCCCAGGCTACTCTGCCCTACCTATTTGGCGACGGACCCGACATCGAATTACTGAAGCGCGACGAAATCTGGTACGTGTTCTTCTACAACGCTTTTGGTGACTGTCCCGCCGGATGCATATTCCATGAACTCGACTTCTTCCAGGTCAGTGGCGAGACCGTAACCAGAGTAGACGAAGCCGAAGCACTCTCTGACCCGGTGTTCGTCGAGCTAGTGCAGCGCACCGTCCCCCCGGGCGTGTTCGAGTAGCGCTTGACAGCCTCGGCCGTGTGCGAGATCATGCGTCCACTGACGCTATTGGTACGCAGCCGCAGTCAACGATACGGAGGTTCTAACATGGGTAGTCATTGGCCATCTCAGGCGCCTTACGAAAAGCACCACTTCTCGGAGCTGCTGAAGCGGACGGCGGAACGGCTGCCCGACAAGACCGCCTTCATCGGCGGCGACGAATCGACCTACACATTCGGGAAGATTTGGGACTCCAGCCAACGGACGGCGCGCATGCTCCAAGACGACGCGGGCCTGAAGAAGGGCGAGACGACCGCCATTCTCGCGCCCAACTGTCCGGAGTACGCGGTCGCGCTGCACGGCTCGCTCCTCACGGGCGCGAAGGTGACGACGCTCAACCCGCTCTATGTGGAGCGCGAGGTCCAGCACCAGCTGGAGGACGCGGACGCGGTTGTCGTCTTCGTCTCTAAACTCTTCGCGCCCGTCATGGCCGCCGTGAAGGGCGATCTGCCCAACGTGCGCAAGGTCTACGAGATCGAGGACATCTGGGAGTTGGCTTCGGGTCACGAACCGAACCCGGATCCGGTAGCGATCGACCCGGAGAAAGACATCGCCGTACTGCCGTACTCCAGCGGCACCACGGGCCTGCCCAAGGGCGTCATGCTCACGCACTACAACCTGACGTCCAACCTCAAGCAGCTGATAGCCACCGGCCTGATAGACGAACACTCAGTTCTGCTGGCCTTCCTGCCCTTCTTTCACATCTACGGGCTGATGGTGCTGCTCAACTCGACGCTCGTCACCGGCGCGACCTGTCTCGTGATGCCACGCTTCGACCCGGACCAGACGCTGGCGTTGATCGAGAAGTACAAGGTGACCGACTTCTTCGTCGTACCGCCGGCGCTGCTGGGTCTCGCCCACCACCCGAAGCTCGGGGAGACGGACCTGTCCTCGTTGCGCTTCATCTTCTCAGGCGCCGCCCCGCTCCCGCCGGAGGTCGCCGCCATGGCCGCCGAGCGCTTCGGCTGCCCGGTGTTTCAGGGGTACGGCATGACCGAGACGAGCCCGCTTACGAACACGGTGCCAATCGACGCGCCCAAAGACAACTCGGTCGGTCCCGCGGTGGCCGATACCGAAGAGAAGATCGTCAACCTGGAGACCGGCGACGAGGTGCCAACCGGCGAAATCGGCGAGCTGCTGATCCGCGGCCCGCAGGTGATGCAGGGCTACTGGAAGAACCCGGATGCGACCGCCGAGACGATCCTCGCCGACGGCTGGCTGCGCAGCGGCGACCTCTGCTACATGGATGAAGACGGCTACGTCTTCATCGTCGACCGCATCAAGGAGATGATCAAGTACAAGGGCTACCAGGTAGCGCCGGCCGAGCTTGAGGGCGTCATCATGGAGCATCCGGCCGTCCTGGACGCGGCCGTGATCCCGAAGCGAAACTTCGAGGCGGGCGAGATACCGAAGGCGTTCGTCGTGCTCAAGCCGGGTCAGGAGGCGAGCGCTGACGACATCATGGCGTTCGTCGCGAAGCGGGTCGCGCCCTACAAGAAGCTACGCGAGCTGGAGTTCGCGGAGTCGATCCCGAAGTCAGCGTCCGGCAAGATCCTGCGTCGCGAACTGATCGAGCAGGAGCGCGCGAAAGCGGAGTGACACTACTTCTGTCACCCTGAGCGGAGCGAAGGGTCTGGCTTGCCGCCACCACGAGGTTGGTTCTCCATGAGTGACGAAAGCACCAGGGCGAACCGGACTCTTCACTTCGTTCAGAGTGACGAACGGCTGCTGATCGGAGCACAATTTAGCAATGTCTGACTCCGCCCCCAAGGTCCTCACGGAGCGGCGAGGTTCAACGCTGGTCGTCACGATCAACCGCCCCGACGTGCGCAACTGCGTCGACGGCGACACCGCGCAGCTCTTGAACGACGCTGCCAACGTGTTCCGCGACGACGACGATCTGGCCGTCATGGTGCTGACGGGCGCCGGCGGCATCTCCTTCTGTTCCGGCGCCGACCTCAAGGCTATCGACACGCTCATGACTCGCCCAGGAGCGCGTGAAGCAGGCCCGATGGGCGTCTCGCGCATCACCGACCTCGGCAAACCCGTGATCGGTGCGATCAACGGCTACTGCACGGCCGGGGGTCTGGAGCTGGCCTGCTGGTGCGACTTCCGGATCGCGTCCCGCAACGCACAGTTCGGCGTGCTCAACCGTCGCTGGGGCGTGCCGCTCGTCGATGGTGGCACGCAAAGGCTGCCGCGCATCGTCGGGCTGGGCAACGCGCTCTACCTGATCGAGACCGGCGCGCTGATCGACGCCGAGCACGCGTTGCGGATCGGGCTCGTGCAGGAGCTGGTGCAGGAGGAGCAAGCCCTGGAGAGGGCGCTCGTAGTCGCGGAAGCGCTCGGCCGCTATCCGCGGAAGGCGATGCGTCGGGACAGGCAAGCTGTACTAGAAGGGCTTACCCTGCCGATCGACGAGGGCCTTGAGCACGAGGCGCGCGTCCACCGCGACACGGCCGCTGAGCCTGAGATGGCCAGCTGGCTGCGGCGCTACGCCGCCGGCGACCGGCCGGCACCGTTCAGGCCACCAGAGTAGGCCTACTAAAGTAGGGCGCCTTGGGTCTAATCTCGGGAACGTGTTAGGCTGCGGTCGTTATGCCTACTGCCAAACTGAACGGAATCGACGTCTACTACGAGGAGCACGGCTCAGGTCCAGCGATCATCCTCACGCACGGCCTCGGCGATAGCGCCGCGCTCTGGACGCCCCTGGCCGAGGCGCTGGCCGGCAAGTACCGGCTCATCGCGTGGGACATGCGCGGCCACTATCGAACTGAAGCGCCGGAAGAGCTATCCGCGTACACGCAGGACATCGTCGTCGAGGACCTGCGGGCGCTCTGCGACCACTTGGGGCTGGAGAAGGCCGTCCATGGCGGGCATTCGCTAGGCGGCTACACGGCGCTCCGTTTTCGCGAGAAGTATCCCGAGCGTGTCTCCGCGCTCGTCCTGCATGCGGCAGGCCCGGGCTACCGCAACGAGGAAGGGAGCCAGGCCTGGACGGACAGGCTTGCCGGCATCGCCGATAAGCAAGAGGCACGCTTCGGGCTGGACGCTCGTGTCAGCGCGAAGGAGCTGCGCACGGGCGCGCCCCAGCTCGGCGAGGTCTCGCAGCACGTGGTGCGCGGCATCACCAACGTCGAGCGCGGCGTGATGGCGCACCCCAGCTTCACTGACGCGACGAAGATCGACGTGCCGGCGCTGGTGATCGTCGGCGAGAACGACAAGGCGTACGTGGCCAGCTCCGCCTACTTCGAGGCGAAGCTGCCGCGGGGCAAAAAGGTCGTCATCGAAGACGCCGGCCACCCGGCCGCGCTGGAGCAGCCGGAAGCGGTCTACGCCGCCATCCGCGAATTCCTCGACGGGCTGGACCTAACCTAACCGTGGCAGACTCCTGGAAGACCGGCCTTGTTGAAGTAGGCGCCGACGCCTACGCCTACGTCCAGGAAGGCGGCGGCATGTGCGTCTCCAACGCCGGCCTGATCGTCGGCCCCGAAAGCTGCATCGTCATCGACGCGCTGTTCGCGCCATCGATGACCCAGGCGTTCCAGGCTGAGATCAAGCGCGTCACCGACAAGCCCGTGCGTCTGCTCGTCAATTCACACCACCACATCGACCATACGCTGGGCAACGCGCTCTTCCCTGAGGCGCAGATCGTCAGCCACGTGAACGCGCGCGCTGAACTGGCTCGCATCGGCGTCTCGCCGCTGGAACGCCTGCGACCGATCGTCCCGGACCTGGTCGCGGAGACGGAAGGCGTGGACATGCGCCTGCCTGACATCACGTTCGAGGGAATGCTCACGCTCAACCTTGGCGACCGCGAAGTGCGGCTCCAGCACCTCGGCCGCGGCCACACGATCGGTGACATCATCGTCATGCTGCCGGATGAAGGCATCATGTACGGCGGCGACTTGGCATTCCATCGCGTCACCCCGCTGGCATTCGAAGGGCACATCGGCGACTGGCTGGCGGTCTGCTACCGCATCGCCGACCGCTCGCCCAAGACGATCGTGCCGGGCCACGGCCCTGTCGGCGACATGGCCGAGTTCCGGAAGATGAGTGGCTATCTTTCGACGATCCGCAGCCAGGCGAAGGCCTCGTTCGACGATGGCAAATCTGAAGAGCAGGCCTTATCTGAGATCGACATTGGAGAGTACGCTTCTTGGACAGAGCCGGAGCGGCTCGCCGCCAACGTCGCCCGGCTGTTCCTAGAGTTTCGAGAAGATATCTAACCGCCAGACGAACGTCGCGCGACTACCACCGCGCCTGCCACCATCGAAGCCGTCACCAACAGCGCTCCGAGCACACTCGCCACAAGCCAGGCAGCGATCCAGTTTGTCGAAGCTGATGGCAACCCTCTGAGACCTTCATCCAGCGACACGCCGCCGACGGGCAGCGGGCCGGGCGCCGGGCTCGGCGACGGACTCGGCGAAGGGCTGGGCGGCGGCTGGCCGGCGATCAGGCTTCCTACTTCCCCGGCATCGTTCGTCGGGGATGGCACAGCGAGCTTGAAGTCGGTCGAGTCATCACTGTTGCGCCACGGACTCGTGCTTTTGGCAGTGGACGATGTGCTTCGGGTTAGGCTCAACGTATCATCGCCGGCGCCGGAACTCGCCGGATCGGGAGACATAGGATTGGTCCCCGTGAAGCCAGCTCCTCCATACGATACGCAGTCCACGTAGTTGTTCGGGTCCGATGCGTCCCACGTGCCGGGGAGTGGAGCGAAGACATCAGGGGCGCCCCAGCAGACCATGCCTGCCGCCGGAAGGATGCCCGGCGGGAACGTAAAGTCCGCACTGATCCCGGATGCCGCCTCGAACGCTGTGGTCCCCATGATCCACTTGTCACCGAAGATACTCACGTTGCCACCTATGGGATCTAGGAGGACTCCCGCCAAGCTGCCGTCGGCGTTGAACGCGGTTAGGCGGGTGTTGGTCACGGCGTCCTGATAGATCGCCAGTTGCTCGATCTCTACGAATTGGACGTTGGGGTCACCATCGAAGCCGGACATGACCTCCGTGATCTCCGAGATGTGATGTAAGGCCAGGGCCGGCTGAACGCTCGCATGACCACCAGCTACCGCCACGAGGGCGGCGGCGGCGAGAATGGTCCACACGAATCGCATGGGCGCCCCGCTACCTCTCGCGACGTGCGACTCGCCACGTCAGGGCAGCGCCGAACGCCATGCTTGCGAGTACGGCCATGGCCCCTGCAACGAACCAGCCCGGGAGTCCGGAACTTGGATCTCGAAGACCGGCGATGTCGCCGCCGATCGAGATGCCACCAACCGGCGCCGGTGCGTTCGGCTTGAGGAACGTAATGACGCTGGCGCCGAACTCCGCGACGTAGATCGTCCCATCGTTACCAACGGTGACGTCCAGAGGGAAGACGAAACTGTCAGCAAACGTCGTCTGACTGACAACGGACGTCCCATCGCCCGAAAGCTGGATCCGTCCCAGCAGCCCATCGATCAGCGCGACGTAGAACAGGTCGCCCTGCAGCTTGCCTGAGAAGATCCCCGCCGTGTACTCGACGATGCCGTTCGTGGAGACCGGCAGCAAGTCGATCGGGCCCGTCCAATCGGCGCCATCGCCTTCCGTGCCGTTGTGGTAGACGCACTGGCGGACGTCGAACCGTCCGCGGTTGCGGTTGGGCTGGCCATAGTAATCGCCTGCCTCAATCAAGTCTAGTTCGTCCGGCCCACGCTCGTCCGGCGCCCAGGGATCAGGATCCTCTGTCGTGCAACTCGTTGAACCACCTCCGAGGCCCGCGTTGGGACCGTTGTCGGTAGCGTAGAGCTTGCCGTTGCTGTGCCAAACCAGGTCATATGGGTTGCGCAGGCCGGAGGCGTACACGCTGACATCGCCCGAAACCTGATCGACGGTGCTGCTGTACGTGCCCGCCGGCGAGTAGGTGACCGCGCCGTCGAAGCCGACCGCGAAGATGTCTGCCACCAGCATCGCGCCGGAGAGCGGAACATCAGGCCGCTCGAACAGGCCGAAGCCGGGCGTCGTCTCCACGCCGGCGTTCGTGGTGCTGCCGTGCGCGATGTAGAGCCGG
>JADFRJ010000066.1 GCA_022561355.1 Chloroflexota bacterium
TCTGCTCGATCAAGTGGTCGAGCATGCCTATACCGGTGGATACCTCGGACTTGCCGGAGCCATCCAGGTCCAGCTCCAACGTAATCTGCGTCTCCTTGGTCTTGCGTTTGATTGACGCCTTGCGGTTACCTGCCACGTTCGCCTCCCTGCTCTCGTAGCGCCACCGTGACGCGATCGGTATCTGCCTCTGTGCCTACGCTGATGCGGATGCAGTCGCGCAGCCGCGGCGTATCGAAGTAGCGCACGAAAATCCCTGTAGCGGCCAACTTATCTCGCAACTCCTGGCCCTCGCTTCCCGGAATGCGGACGAGCACGAAGTTCGCCGACGACGGGAAGACCTTCAGAAATTCGAGCGCTGATAGCTGCGTCGTCATGCGATCGCGTTCCGCGACGATCGTTCCCACGCGTTCCATCAGCGGCTCGCGGTCCTCCAGCGATGCCAGCATCGCGACCTCCGCGGCCACGTTCGGCGAGTACGGAGGCTTCATGTGCATCAGCACATCGGCCAGCGACGCGGGCATAATACCATAGCCCGCTCGCAGCCCTGCCAGGCCGGCCCACTTGCTGAACGTCCGCAGGACCACAAGATTCTCTCGCTGCGGCACCTGCGACGCGACGCTCGTCCCCGAGAACTCCGCGTAGGCCTCGTCGACAACCACGAGCAGTCCGGTCGCGAGCAGCGCGTCTAGCTCCTCCACCGATAGCGGGTTGCCCGTGGGATTGTTTGGCGAAGCGACGAAGATCGCCTTCGCATCTTTTGACGCGTTTCGTACCGCCTCGAGATCGAGCGAGAAATCGTCCCTCCGCGCTGCCTCGACAATCCGGCCTCCTGCCACGCGAGTGGAGAAGCCGTACATGCCGAACGCTGGCGGGCAATCGATCACCGCGTCTCCTGGCGCGAGCAGCACCCGCACCAGCAGGTCGATCAGCTCATCGCTCCCCGCCCCTGCCACGATGTACTCCGCTCCGACGCCCACGTAGTCGCCCAACGCCGCGCGCAGCTCTCGCTGCTTCGGGTCCGCATAGCGATGGTAGCTATCGAACGAACCCAGCGCTTCCAGTACGCGTGGCGAGGGCCCATACGGGTTTTCGTTGCCGTCCAGTTTCGCGATCTGGTCTGGCGGGATGCCAATGCGCTCGGCCAGCACGTTCACCGGCTCAATCGGCTCGTAGCCCAGCAACTCCAGGATGTGAGGCTGGACGAGATCGAGGATGCCCTCTTTAGGCTTCGATGTCATTAGCCGGGCCCGCCGCCCTCCTGTTGCAGCTCGGCGAACTTGTGCAGCAATGCTGGAAAGCGCTTCGTCAGCTCACCGCCATCGACGAAGAGCGTCGTTCCGGTCACCCACGTCGCCTCGTCCGAAACGAGGAAGAGCGCCGCGTTTGCGATGTCATCAGCCGTTCCCATCCGGCCTGCCGGAATGTTATCGAGGAAGTCTTCGCGGATCGTATCGAATGCGATCAGCGGCGCTGCCAGCGGCGTGTCGATAAGACCAGGTCCGATGCCCGTCACGCGGATCCCCTGCTCGGCCAACTCCATCGCTGCTACCTTCGTGAACATCTCCACGCCGGCCTTCGAGCTACAGTACGCCGACATGCCTTCGCTCGCCTGCTGAGCGTTGATCGAAGCGATGTTCACGATCGCGCCGCCGTCACCCTGCGCGACCATCTGGCGCGCTTCGTGCTTTGTCGAGAGAAAGACGCCACGCAAGTTCAGATCTAAAACTCCGTCCCATTGTTCGATCGTTTGGTCGACGATCGGTGCCAGCGCCCCGATGCCGGCCGCGTTGATCGCGATATCGAGACGATCGAACGTGTCGACCGTAGCCTTGACCATCGCCTCAGCGCCCGCCTCACCCGAAAGGTCGGCCTCCACAAAGGCGCACTGGTCGCCAAGCTCCTCGGCGCACGTCTGCCCGGCTTCGACATTGATGTCGGCGAGCATGACCTTTGCGCCCTCGGCCACGAATCGCCGGGCGATCGCCAGCCCAATGCCGGAGGCGCCGCCCGTCACGAGCGCTACCTTCTTTTCAAGCTTCATCTCCTAGCCTCCTTTCCGGCGCGCCACACCACACCGTGCGGGCCGGCCCGTATCGTGATCTACGCCTAAATCGTAATCAACAATGCGAGTGTATCAGTCTCGTTCGCCGAGCCGCAGTTCGATCGTGCGGGCATGCCCGGTGAAGCCCTCTGCCCGCGCGATGCGGGCCGCCGCTGGGCCGATCTCGCGTAGCATCGCCTCGTCGACCGCGACCAGGCTGGTCGCCTTCAGGAAGTCGTTCACGCCCAGCGGCGACGCGAAGCGCGCGCTGCCCATCGTTGGCATCGCATGGCTCGGGCCCGCCGTGTAGTCGCCGAGCGTCTCCGGCGACATCTCGCCCGCGAAGACACCGCCCGCGTTTCGCACCTTGCCCGCCCAGTCTTGGGCGTTCTCCACAAGCAGGCAGAGGTGCTCCGGCGCGAACTCGTCCGCCAACGCGATCGCCTCTGCGATCGACTCCACCACCACGGCGCCCCCACGCGCCTCAAACGACGCGCGTGCGACGGCCTCACGGTCCAGCAGCTTGAGTTGCCGTTCGACCTCCTCGCCTACGCGTCCCGCTAAGTTGGAGGATGTCGTGATCAAGATCGGCGTCGCCAGCTCGTCGTGCTCCGCCTGCCCCAGCAGGTCGGCGGCGCACAGCATCGGATCGGCGTGCTCGTCGGCTATGACGATCGTCTCACTCGGCCCGTACAGCGCGTCGATGCCCACGTCGCCGAACATCGCGCGCTTAGCCAGCGTCACGAAGAGGTTGCCTGGGCCGCAGACCTTGTCGACGCGCGGCACGCTCTCCGTCCCATACGCGAACGCGGCCATCGCCTGCGCGCCACTCATGCGGAAGACGCCGTCAGCGCCCGCAATATCCGCGGCGACGAGCTTGACCGCCGATACCTTACCCGCGGCGTCTGTTGGCGAGGCGATGAGTACATCTTCGACGCCCGCCGCCTTCGCTGGCAGCACCGTCATCAGCACAGTCGAGGGATAGACGACGGCTGTCCCCGGTGCGTTGATGCCCACACGGGCCAACGCCGATGCCTTCACGCCAATGCCTTGGTTATCGAAGCTGCGCAGCACATGCTCACGCTGCGTTTCGTGGAACGCACGGATGCGCTTGGCGGCAAACCGCAGCGCCTCCAGCAGGTCGTCATCGATCTCCTCGTAAGCGGCCTGAATCTCCGCAGGGGCTACTCGAAGCGTAGAGTAGCTCGCTCCATCGAACGCTTCGCAGTAGCGAAACACCGCCTCGTCGCCCTGTTCACGCACGTCCCGGAGGATCTTGCGCACCGCTTCCTCCGGCGTCGCGACGTCGCCGACGACCTCCCGCGTGCGTTCCCAGATCTCATCCGGTAACGTTTCCTCTCCAAGAGGCGTCCGGCGCAACAGCGTACGCCGCCCTTCCTCCGCGCCGGCGACGATCTTCACGAAATGTACGTCCGCATCGCCTCGAGCGCGCGTTGGCGAGCCGTCTCTTGGAACGCCTCGATGCGCTCCGGCGTGACCGCCCGGATCGATTGGTCTAGCAGGTCAGGGATGTTGTCCAGGAAATGCGCCAGGTCCGCCTCCGACTTCACGCCGTAAGCCCGTAAGTGGCGGCTCGCCACGAGACCGAAGCGGTCCCACGTAGGCTCTCGCGAGACGACCTCCGCCGAGACGTCGCGCCATCGTAGCAGCGTCTCCTTGTCGAGGAAGCCGATCGCTTGGTCGACAGTCGCCTTGAGCAGCTCGTTGTGGATCTCGGGCATCACGGAGGGGTCGCCGCGTTGCCGGCGGTCGAGTTCGAACTGCAGGACGCGGTCGAGCAGGTTGGCGAGCACGTCGCCTTTCAAGGCCGACTGCTCCCCGAAGCAGGGCCGGTAGATGTCCACGATCCACGCCTCGTCGATCTCAAGGTGGGAGATGTACCCGCAGAGAAACGCTGCCACGCTCTTGCTCTTGCCTTTCGGTGACGCCAGCTCCGGCTGCTCGCGGAACAGGGTTTCGACGCTCCGCTGCTCCTCGAAGTTGTCCAGGTCGAAGAAGTGCGTTTTCGCGCGGTCCCAGCGCGTCAGCACCCGAATGTCAGGCGTCGTCGCGCCAAGGTAGTAGGCGCCGGGCTCCGTCCTGGCGGCGTCGTAGTTAAGCTGCTCGGCCAGTTCCCTCGCCAGTGTGACGTGCATGCCAAGTGGGGGCATGGCGCAGGTCCTACTCGATGATCTTGTTCAGCGGGTACTCGACGATGCCCTCAGCACCCGCCTGCTTCAGTTTCGGCACGATCACACGCACGACGTCCTCGTCGGCGATCGTCGTGACCTCCACCCAGTCTGGATCGGAGAGCGAGGCGACGGTCGGCTTGTCTAGCGCGGGCAAGCTGCGACCACCGCCTCAACGTCCTTACGACGGACGTTCATGGAAAGCCAGACCTTGCCGAGGGCCGCGATGGCGCCGCCCAGCATCAGAGCGATGTCATCGATCTTCTGACGCTTCCACGGGTCTTCCCACGCCTGCTTGCTGGCGATAAGGCGCGGCGTGCTCTCCATCACCGTCGCGACGATGCGCAGGTTGTTCGCCTTCAGCGACGTGCCGGTGACGCTCGCGTCAACAATCGCGTCCGCAAGCAGCGGGGGCTTCACTTCTGTAGCCCCGTAGGAGTACTCAACCAACGCCTGGACGCCGTGCTCCTTGAGAAACGCCCGTGTGACATTGACTAACTCTGTGGCGATACGCTTGCCCTCAAGGTCCTTCACGTCCTGGATCGGCGAAGCCTCCGGGACAACCAGCACCTGGCGGGTGTAGAAGGCGGACACCTTCGAGCCGGCCACGTCCAATACCTCGATCACATCGGCCCCTGCCTCACGAATCAAGTCGAGGCCGCTGAAGCCGAGATCGATCAGTCCATCCTGGACGTAGCGTGGCTGCTCCTGCGGCCGCACCAGCATGCACTCGATCTCGGGATCGTCGATCGCCGGATAGTAGGAGCGGGGTTGCACCGTCATGTTGTAGCCCGCTTTGGAGAACAGGTCGATTGTGGCCTGCTGCAGGTTACCGTTGGGGATAGCCAGACGTAGTACTCGCTTGCTCAATCCTATATCCAATCTGTAAGGTCGATGTCGAGTCTGGTTCCATTCTAAACCAGCCGATCTGGCCGAACAAACGGGTAACGCGAAAGACCACTGCCCGTTCTTGCTATTGAAGCCTGGTACGGACACCAGGGCTGCAGCGCTCGCATCGGCCTAGGACTCGATGCACCCCGAAGAGCGCGAGGCGAGGTCCCCGGCCTCGCTCTAGGAGACCCCGATCAAACAGCTACTCGTCTTGCTGGCGGCGCTTTGCGCTACCGCAGCTTGTGCCACGCTGGGCTCTGCTCAGTTGGAACCGACGCCCATCGTGAGGCGCGTCGTCAGCGTCGCCCCGACAGCTACACCCACGAGTCCGCCTGCGCCGCGGCTGACCTCTGTAGAGGTCCCTGGCCTGCCTGCCGGCACGCCGGCCGTCACTCGAGTCGCATTGGAGGGCACGCAAAGCGTCGAACCAACCGCCACCGCCGAGCCAACGGCTGCTCCGTCGCGGTTCTCAGAAGTGCTGCCTGACGTTGAGCCGGAACCGGCCACTGTACCGGGTGGCACCAACCTCCCACTGCCATCCAACGTAACCGTGAACTGGACTGGCTGCGCCTCCGACGGCGAATGTCACTGGTTCAACTTCTACTGGGCGCCTACACACGAAGTCGTGATGCAGGCCGGCGAGGGCCCGCATAAGGTTTGGCACGAACGCTGCCATGCTCATCAGCACTGGTCGATTAGCGGCGGCGACCCGCTGGCGCCGTCGGATTACGATCTCGAGTCCTGGTACAGCACCACCGAAGGCGTCGGTTTCGCGCAGGCCGTCTCCGGCCTGAACTGGCCTTGGACGGACAGCGCCCAGAACACGCTTGAGGATTTCGCCTGGACCTGCGCGTATTGGTACTACGATCCAGCGTACCTCCTCTCCGTCAGCGCCGACCGCTATGCCTGGGCCGTCGACAACCTCCCCTAGCAGCCCTCGCCCTCCAAGAGCTACACTGCTTCTACATCCGGCAGCGTCACGTCTAGGAGGGAACCATGACGAACGATACAGCACGGCCTCGCGCGCTCGTGACGGGCGCCTCCGCGGGCCTCGGCGAAGTCTTCGCGACGAAACTCGCGAAGAAGGGCTATGACCTCGTGATCACCGCCCGGCGCAAGGACCGGCTGGAGGCGCTAGCGGAGAGCCTCGCCTCCAGCGGCGCTGCGACTGAAGTCATCGAAGCGGACCTCGCGACGGACGCAGGTGTCGATCTACTCGTACCGACAGCGGGCGAGGTCGACCTGCTCGTCAACAACGCCGGCTTTGGCACCGTTGGCGATTTCGCGGAGCTGCCGATCGAGCGCGAGCTGAACGAGCTGAACGTCAACGTCCGCGCGCTGATGAGGCTCTCCCACGCCGCACTCCGCGGTATGACCGAGCGCGGCCGCGGCGCGATCATCAACGTCGCGTCCACGGCAGCGTTCCAGCCTATCCCCCACAACGCCACCTATGCTGCGACGAAGGCCTTCGTGCTGCACTTCTCCGAGGCGCTGCATGAGGAGGCGAAGAGGCGTGGCGTCACCGTCACCTGCCTCTGCCCAGGCCCGGTCAAGACCGAGTTCCAAGAGGTCGCCGGCGTCAACGAGAGTACCGTCCCCGCGATCATGTGGACGAGCGCGGAGGACGTTGTCGATTCGGCGCTCTCTGCTATGGCCGTGCGCAGGGCATATGTCGTCCCTGGCGCGATGAATGTCATGACGGCCATGGGTGGACGCCTCGTGCCACGCTTTCTCACGCGCAAAGTCGCGGGCGCCTTCTTCCGTGACCGTGCTCAGCCCTAGCGCTAGCCCTAGGCTTAGCCCATCAACTCGCGAACGCGGCTCGCGATCGCCAAGCTTGCCGTCATGCCCGGCGATTCGATGCCACCCAGGTGCACGTAGCCGTCGTCCTCCCAGATCAAAAAGTCGCGAGGAGGCTCGCCTGGGCCGGACAGTTTTGTCCGGTAGCCCACTTGCCCCGGCAGCAAGTCGTCAGCCTCCAGCCAGGGTAGGAATCGTTGCGCGGCGGCCAGAAACTCCGCCCGCCGTGCATCGTCTGCCCGAAAATCCAGGCTGGCCGATCCCTCCAGCCACTCCGTATCAGGTCCAAGATGCACGCCCCCATCGATGTCGAGCGTCACATGCGTTCCCAGCCCGCTGCGGTCGGCATGTGGCAGCGGGTAGATCAGCCGCTGGAGCCGCGACGCCTTCTCCGGCGTCACGATGTCGTAGTAGCGGCCCTTGTTCACCGTCTGCCTCATGCGCGGCTCCCCGTCGACGTCGTACCCCAGCGCCTCAGCCAGACGATCGGCTGCCAGCCCCGCGCTGTTGACGAGCGCTGAGGCCGACAGCCGCAGCTCGCCGCCCTGCGGGTCGCGCACGTCCAGCTCGAATCCAACGCCGCTTCGCTCCAGGTGCTGCACGTCGTGCACGTAGGCGACGGATGTCCCGTTCGCAACGGCAGCCGATTCCAGCGAGCGCATCAGCTCCATCTGGTCGATCACGCCCGTCGAGCGTGAAGATATCGCGGCCACGGCCTCGACCGACGGCTCCAGCGATACGACCTGCCGTTGCGACAGCAGTTCCAATTCGGGCACGCCATTCAGGCGCGCGGCCGAGAGCAGCTCCTCAAGCGCCGGCAGCTCGCCCTCATCTTGAGCGATAATCAGCTTGCCCGTCCTGCGGACGCGGACGCTGTGGTCGTCCGCCCAGGCGTACAGCAGCCGGTTCCCCGCAATGCAGAGCGTCGTCTTCAACCAGTCAGGTGGATAGTAGATGCCGGCGTGGATCACGCCGCTGTTGTGCGAGCTGTTCTCGCGGCCGTAGCTCTCGTGGCGTTCCAGCAGCGCCACGCTCCGGTCGCTCGACAGCTCTGCCGCGATAGCGAGGCCCACAACGCCCGCGCCGATAATCGCGACGTCTACGTGCTCTGCGTCGCTCATGGTTTGGTCAACTGCTCCGCGCCCAGCCCCACGAGAAGCGCATCGACCTCACGCGACGAACGAAGTATGCGCACGTCGTCCGTGTGCGGGTATCGCGCAAGGTCCCGCTCGAAGTGCTTGTGGTGGGCGCGCCAATGCGAGATGCCCCACAGCAAGATCGAGTCGCGGCTGAAGAATGCGAGGCGGAACGACTCGCGGTTGCCGTTCCACAGCTCTTCGCGCCGCAACGATCGCACGATCGTACGGGTCAGCAACCGCCAATAGACGACGTGAAACGGCAGCCGCAGCCAGACCACCGTCTCGGCCCCAGCAAGCACCAGCTCTCGAACGCCTCCATAGTTGCCGTCGCAGACCCAGCCGTCTTCGTAACCGTCCAGCGTCGACGTTACGATCGAACGAAACTCATCGAGGGGGCGCTCCTGCCAGTTGGGGAGGTGATGGATCGCATCCAGTTCGACGACAGGCAGGTCGAGCAGTTCGCCAAGCTGTCTGCCAAGCGTTGTCTTGCCGGACCCAGAGGGTCCATACACAGCGATGCGGCGGCCGATCACTTGTCTACCCTAACGAAGGATCGCGCCCAGAGCTAACGCTCCTGCCAGCGCAACTCCCAGAGCTTCACCAGGTCCTCAAAGCCGCGCAGCTCCGTCTCGCCTAGGTCGGCGAACAGGAAGTCCTTGCCAGCAGCCAGCTGTCGCACGACATCAGACGCGATGATCTGCCCAGGTTCCGCGTGGTCAACCAACCTGGCCGCCAGGTCGACCGACGTGCCGAAGAGGTCGATGCGACCCTCTGGGTCGCCCTCTGCAATTGGCTCTCCCGCGTTCAGCCCGATGTAGACACCGAGCAGCGACTCGGGGTGCTCCTCCTTTTGCGCGGCGACGCCGCGCTGGATGGCGATGGCACAGTCGAGTGCGCCAGACGCAATAGCAAAGCTTGCCATGATGCCATCGCCTGTGTGCTTAACCTCCGAGCCTCCGTTTGCAGACAGCGCAGACCGCACGATCGCGTTGTGGGCGCGGCGCACTTCCTGCGCAGCCGCGTCGCCGTGTCGGTCGGCGAGCGTGGTGGAGCCTTCAATGTCGGTGAAGAGGATGGTGGCGAAACCGGTCGCTTCGGGTACTCGAACGCGAATCGTGACCGCATCAGAATCGGGCAACCGAAACGTGAGCCTCACGTCGCCGAAGTCGATGATATCGCCGTCGGCCAGCCCAGTTGGCTTGGAAAGGCGTTTGCCGTTGACCCAAGTGCCGTTCGCGCTATTCAAATCTTTCAAGATGTACGTGGAGCCTGTCCAAGTAATATTCGCCTGGTTCCGCGACACACCGGAACTCTCGATCACGATGTCGTTTCCTGGAGCTCGTCCGAGAGTTGCAGAATCTCCGCTCAGAACGTACTCCTTGTCCCACCGCTCAGAAACTAGAACAGCTGTCACTGTTCGACGCCTTCTTTTCTGACGGCGTCCTCCGTCTTCGCGTACTGGATACGAGGCTCCATCAGTTCGCAGCCCGGGTTTCGGCATCCGCCTCATCCAAGAAGCTCCGTATCGCGGCCAAGTATGGTTCGACTACGCCCAGCGTGTTCGTGGCGCCTTCCAGGACAACGAGGCGCGCGTCTGTGATGAGGGACGCGACGGTTCTGACGGAGGTGATCTCTACGCGGTGCGCGCCCGAGTGGGAGCACACCAACGTGGGAGTCTGTATGTTTTGTAGGATCGCCCTGCCATCAAATTCTGCGATGACCTCGAAATGTCGGGCGGCCACCTCGGGTGTGAGAGAATCACGCACCATGTTGGAGAACCAGCGTTGCAGTTCCGTCGGCCCGTTCGGATAGACAAGGGCGGCCCAACTTCTTCTCGCCAACGCCCAATTTGCCCGGATCAATTGAGTCATCTCTTCATAGGCTGGAAGCGGCGAGTCCGAAGTACGGACATTAATAGGCTGCCAAAGCACCAACCGACGAACGCGCTCCGGATGGTCCACGGCATAGGCAGCGCCTGGTGCTGCGCCGCTAGCATACGCTATCAGGTCAAACCTCTCAAGCCCCAGTTCGTTGACGACCGCGGCGAGGTCGGCAACCTGCGCGGAGATCGCCAGGTCATCCACGTCGCGTTGGGAGCCACCCACGCCCCGGCTGTCGAAGGTGACCAACCTGCGGCCCGACGCAAGCGCCTCGTACGTGGCCCGCTGCTCGGGATAGTTCCACGAGGACTCTTGAGCGAAGGGGAACGGACTGACGTGAACAAGCGCTCGGGCAGCGGGATCGCCATACGTCGCATACGCGATGCGCGTGCCATCGGCGCTCGTGCAGAAGCGGATCTCCTGTTCCAGCGGTCGTTCTTCGGTAATGCGAACAGCTGTTGGGGCTCCGGGCTGCCCACCAGCTAGCTCTTGACCAGCGTGCTCTAGCTCGGTGAGAACCTCTTCGGCGGAGGCCGGCCGTTCGGCCTTCTCTTTGGCCAGCAGCCTCATGATCAGTCCCTCA
>JADFRJ010000067.1 GCA_022561355.1 Chloroflexota bacterium
TGGCCCGAAACACCTTTCGAGCTGCTCTGAGTAGCTGTGCCCTTCGCACTGGCTCGCTTTCGGTCCTTTTAGCTCTGGTCGCAGTCACCGCGTTCTCCCCTCATTAGTAGATGCTGGCCATAGTATGACTGAGTATCAGTCATGTGCCAAGGGGGCCTAGCGTAGTCAAAATCCACCTTGCGCGTCGGTGCTAGGGCATCACCGCTAATCCGCGCAACGTCCTCTGGGAGGAAAGGGTCGAGGGTTCGAGTCCCTTCTCCCGCTCCGGAGAACGGCTGACTTGGCCGAATCACAGAGAGAGCAAACTGTCACGTTTCGGAGGACGGGCGTTCGACGGCCGTCTAAGCGCCATCGTCTGTGGAGGCGGGCTGCTTGTATGGCTCGATGGGTTTGGCGCCGCCCCGCTCGTCCAGTTCGTAGCGCGCGCCAAGACGCTCGGCGATGACTTCCGGCGGGTCGTTCTCCCAGTCGATTTCGGCCGCATCCTCACGGGAGGCATCGGTGCTGATGATGCAGCTCTGCGAGGCTTCGCCGCCGGGCTGCTGGAACGTTGTGTAGCAGTCGATCTGGACGCGGGCGGGCCGGATATGGGGCACGTCATAGAAGAAGCGCTCCGCGAGCCGCGCCGTGATGCGCTTCGCCTCGTCGAGCGCGCTAGTAATCTGCCGGCGCTGGCCACCAACTATCGCGAACTGAGCCTCCGCGCTCGTGGAGGCGTGGATTTCATCGCGGCTGATGGTGACGAGCTCAACGCCCTGGATGCCCTGCCAGACGGCGGCAGGGGTGCCCTTGGGGGGACGCTCGGTCCGCCAGTGTTCGACCTCAAGTTGGACGAGCTGGGTGATCATCTCAATGTCACCCTCATCTACCTTGGCTTGCCAGAAGCGATGGGTGCGGGTCTCCTTGAACAGGATGAAGGCAAGGAAGGCAAACAGCAGACAGATGAACAGGATCCCGACGCCGAGGCCCCAGACCATGAGTTAGGCGCCCGACAACGCTTTGCGCCCCGCGTCGAGCATCGCTTCGAGCGGGGCGTCGTTGCCTGTCCAGAGTTTGAACGACTCGGCGGCTTGGTAGATCAGCATGCCCAGTCCAGACGTGGTCTTGGAACCGCGCGCGGCCGCGAGTTTCAGGAAGGGCGTTTCTTGTGGATTGTAGACGAGGTCGAACGCGACGCCACCCGTCGGCATGTCCTCGGCGTCGATGGGGCTCTCGCCCTCCGAAGCGCTACCCAACGTGCCAACGGGCGTACAGTTCACGAGCAACTCCGCGTTCGGGATGGCCCGGAGGTAGGTACCATCATGCCAGTAGCACCAGCTAATCGTGACGCCCGGCGCCGTGACCGGACGCAGGCTCCCTACGATCGATTCAAGCTTGCCGGGCTTGCGGCCGGCGAGCAGCACCGTGGACGCACCCGCGCGCACGAGGGCATGGGCGACGGCTCTTGCCGCGCCGCCCGCGCCGAGGATGGCTGTGCGCTTTCGGCTGGGATCGAAACCCGCGTCATCCCGAAGGGCACGATCGAAGCCGGCGAGGTCGGTGTTGTAGCCGATCAGGTCTCCACCATCATGCACGATCGTATTGACCGCGCCGATCGTCTCAGCCCCTTCGTCGAGGCGGTCGAGGAGGGGGATAACGGACTCCTTGTACGGGATCGTGACGTTGGCTCCGTAGATGTCGTCCCCACGAAGCGCGTTGACTCGCCCCTCTAGTTGGTCTTCTTCCGTGGGCCAGGCTTCGTACGAGGCTTCGATCCCCGCGCTGTCGAATGCTGCCTGGAAGACGGTGGGGCTGAGCGAATGCCCCAACGGATATCCGATTACGCCTGCACGCTTCATGATGCTGGACACTCCCCCCGGTCGGCTCTCGCGATGTTATCGATGTGCTGATCCAGGGTCTCGGCGAAGATCTGCCTGCCGCTTCCGTCCTGGCAGGCCACAAAGTATAGGTAGTCCGTCTTCGCCGGCTGGACCGCGGCCAGGATGGAATCCAGGCCAGGGTTCGCGATTGGCGCGGGCGGCAGTCCTGGAAGCACGTAGGTATTATACGGAGACTGTAGGGCGAGATCAGCTTCCGTCAGCTCTGGCTTCCAGTAGCCGTACGCTTCGACGCTCGCTGGATCGTTGGCGATAGCGTACTGCACGGTGGGATCCGCCTGCAGCGCGATACCCAGTTCGAGACGATTGAGGAACACGGCCGCGATGGTCGCACGCTCTTCGGGCAGCACCGCTTCACGTTCCACGATGGAGGCTAATGTAACGGCCTCCAGGAGAGTGAGGCCGCTGGATGCTAGTGCCGTCGAGATGCTCTCCTGGTAGCGCTGGTCGAACGCGGCCAGCATCCGGCCGACGACTTCTACGGCGCTGACCTCGAAGGGGAATTCGTACGTCGCGGGAAAGAGGAAGCCTTCCAGCGTGGCGCCCTCTGGAAGCGCGGCGAGGAACGATAGCTGGTAGGGCTCGCTCAGGGCGGCGAGAAACTCCTGGGCGGGTACGATATTCTCCGCCTCCAGCAGTTCGGCAATCTCTTCGAGGCGGAGACCTTCGCGAATGGTGACGCCGAAGGCAGAGGTGCGGCCCTGACTGATCCGTTGGACCGCGATGAGCGCCGTCTCGCCGAGTCCGAACTCGTAGTTGCCGGCTTCAAGATTGCTTCCGGCACCCATCAGCGCGGCGAGCACGGTGAAGAGGCGTGCGCTCTGGATCACGGCGGCCTCTTCGAGCTTCTCGCCGATATCGCTGGCGCTGTCGCCTTCCTCGACGCTGATCACAACCATCGGTCGATCGCTCTGCGGCGCAAGGCCGAAGCGATCCGGCTTGTCGTCGACAAGGGTGCCGGGGGTGCCGGACAGGAGCCAGACGCCAATACCGAGCATCACGATGATCCCGAGGGCAGCCAGAAACGGGACTGAACGGCGGCTGATCACGCTGCCCCGGTCTGTTCGGCGCGTTGCCGGTCGAGGTAACTTTGCAGGATGATGCTCGCGGCTACGTCGTCGACGCGCACCTGCCGCTTGCCGGCAGGAGATTGCGCCCGCCGCGCCTGTACGGTCGAGAGGCGCTCGTCGCATAGTTCGACCCGCAGGCCGCTCGTCTCCCGGAGGACCTTCGCAAACGCCTCGATCTTGCGGGCTTGAGGCCCGGCCGTGCCGTCCATCGAAATTGGATGGCCAATGATGACAAGGGACGCGTTTTCGCTGCGAGCCAGATGGATGATCGCCTGCGCGTCCGCCTCTTCATCTTGAGCTTCGATGATGCGAAAGGGAATAGCAAGGCCGCCTTCCGGAGTAGAGATCGCGACGCCGATGCGCCGCTCACCCACATCCAACCCAAGGATACGCTCCACTTCTGTATCACTCCTATCTGTATTAGCTAGGGCAACGATCATTATAGGCTTGTACCGGACTGAGGATCGAGATGCGCGATGGGTCGTTGATCGGGCGACAGCGGCCGATACTGATGATGTGACAGAGAAACCCTACTTGACAGGTTAACGAAGCGCAGATACCATGGCGTCAGCTTGAGATCCGCGAAATCTTGAAGTGGATCCTGAGCGTTAGTGAGACCCGCATACGTGGAACGAACAGACGACGAACCTCCTGATAAACCCCCATCCGCTGCACTAGCTGGAACATTGGACCGCGACCTGCGCAATCTGGCAGGCGTGCGCTCTGCGATTGGCGTTTGATCTATTTGTGGACTCCGCTTTGCGGCGGGCCACGCTCCTTTACTTATGACACCAAGCCACAATAGCTGGACAGCCATCATCCTTGCCGCAGGTGAAGGAACGCGCATGCGGTCGTCGGTGCCTAAGGTGTTGCACCGCTTGGCCGGGAGGCCGATGATTCGATTCGTCGTGAATGCTGCCCGTGATGCAGGGATCGAACGTATCGTCGCGGTCGTCGGTCCTGACGCAGAAGAAGTACGGGAAGCGGCCGGCGATAGCGTGGAGTTTGTTGTTCAGGCGGAGCGACTCGGAACCGGTCACGCGTTAGTCCAGGCGAAAGACGACGTTGGCGATTGCGAGCAGGTCCTCGTCCTCAACGGCGATGTGCCGCTGATTACGCCAGAGACGCTGCGTTTGCTCATGCGAGCACATGAAGCGAATGAGGCCGACGTGTCGTTTCTGACCGCGCACGTGGAGGAGGCGGGCGAGTACGGTTGCGTTCAGCGAGACGCCCAAGGATCGGTGACGGCTATTGTTGAAGCGCCAGAGCGGAATGGCGCGGTGGAAGGACCAGCGGAGATCAACTCAGGCCAGTATTGCTTCAGGGCGGCATGGCTCCGGGAACACACCGGCTCGATGCCGACGGCCGCGAACGGCGAGCAGTACATCACGTCGCTGATCGATCTCGCCGTGCAGGAAGGCGCGGTGCTATGCGCGACGTTAGCAGAGGAGAGCAGCGAGGTCCGTGGGATCAATGACCGAGTTCAACTAGCGGAGGCCGAGGCGGGACTGAGGCAGAGGATCAACCGCGAACACATGCGAGCGGGAGTCTCGCTCGTCGACCCTGATCGGACGTACATCGACGTTGGAGTTTCTATCGGGCGCGACACCGTGATCGAGCCGAACACACATCTGCGAGGCGGGACGTTCGTCGGTGAGCGATGCCTGCTTGGCCCCGATACGACCATCAGGGATTCGACTTTGGGTGACAATTGCACTATTATCGCGTCGACTTTGGAGGAGGCGACGCTGGAGGACGACGTTGACGTAGGCCCCTACAGCCACATTCGGGCGGGCACATATCTGTGCGCTGGGGTACACGTGGGCAACTATGCGGAGGTGAAGAACGCCCGGCTGGGCCGCGGAGTGAAGATGGGCCACTTCAGCTACATCGGCGATGCCGACGTTGGCGATGGTGCGAACATCGGCGCTGGTACCATCACGTGCAACTTCGATGGCGAGCAGAAGCACCGCACGCGGATTGGGCGCGACGCCTTCATTGGGAGCGATACAATGCTCATCGCACCGGTGACGGTAGGAGATGGCGCTCGCACGGCGGCGGGCTCCGTCGTCAATCGAGACGTGCCGGCTGGAGCGCTCGCGGCCGGCGCGCCGGCGCGAATCCGGCGTTCGGGCGGTGATCGATGACGATCGATACCTTAATTGGCCTGCTGCTCGTGGCCGTGGCGCTCGCTGTGCTTGTCGCCGCAACAGCGGCGCAGGTCGCGGTGCTCTTCGCGAGCCGTCTGCGCGTGCGGGGATTCGCTAACAAGGGCATACCGAACGCCGCCATGCTGGATACGTACGTGCAGGAGCGACAGACGTTCATGGGGGTGGTGGCGGCCGGCCGCGGCGTTGCTGTAGTCCTCGGCATTGCGTCCGGCACGTTCCTTATGATGCGCGAACGCGACGATACGTGGGCGACGCTAGCGGTGACGATGGCCGTCGCGCTGGCGGCGCTCGTGCTGCTGGAAGCTCTGCCACGAGTGATCGTGAGCAGGAGCCCAGAGCGCTGGGGCCTCAGGCTCGTTCCTGTGATGCGCGTCTTTCAGCTCCTCTTTGGCCTGCCGGTGCGCGTATTGAATGCGCTGATCGGCCTTCTGCCGGCGGGACCGGCGCGTCGCGAAGGCGCATCGGGCACGGACGAGGACGAGGAGGAGTTACTGCGGCTCGTGGCGCTGCGTGAGGAGCAGGGCGGAGTCGAAAATGGCGAGCTGGAGATGATCCGGCGGATCGCCGGCATGGTCGACACGGCGGTGCGGGAGATTATGGTACCGCGTATCGACATCGTGGCTGAGGAGGCCGATGCCTCCGTCGACGACGTCTTGCGCTCGGTGATGGAGCGAGGGTTCAGCCGCATACCAATCTACGATGAGACGATCGACGACATCGTCGGCGTGGTCCACGCAAAGGACCTACTGCAGTTCCTGGCGGACGGTCAGCGCCCTAATTCGCTGGGAGAGATCGCTCGGCCGCCTTACTTCGTTCCCGAAGTCAAGCATATCGATGAATTGCTGTCTGAACTCCGCGAGCAACGGATCCAACTCGCGATTGTGGTTGATGAGTACGGTGGAACAGCCGGCCTTGTCACCATCGAGGACGTTCTGGAAGAGATCGTTGGCGAGATCCAGGACGAGTACGACCGCGAGGAGGCGACGATTGAGCGGCTGAATGATGGCGAGGCGATCATGGATGCTCGCGTTGGCCTGGACGAGCTAAACGAGATGTTCGACCTTCAGATCGAAGGCGAGGATTATGATACCGTGGGCGGGTTCGTCTACCATCAGCTGGGCCGGATGCCAGCACCGGGCGATGAAGTGCAGGCAGACGGGCTCGATTTGCGTGTGATCTCAGTCTTGGGTAGACGAATAAAGAAGATCAGAGTAACGAGAGCCTCTGTCGAAGCTGGAGCCGCTGAGGAGGAGAAACCTACGTAGACGCTAGTGCGCATTAGCTGTTACTCTGTGGGGAGTTGCAGCATAAGCGGACACATGTGCTAGAATGATCTGCTAGTGGACAGAAGCGAACTTCAGTATTGGGTCGCCTTTGGGCGCGTACCGCAGATAGGGCGGGCGCGCTTCTCGCTATTAGAGGCGCACTTTCCTTCTATCGAAGCTGCCTGGAAGGCGGGCCCTGCCTCGCTACAGCAGGCCGGGCTAACGGGGGCGGCGCTGTCAGCGTTGCTGGCGGGAAGAGACGGGATCACGCCTGAGGAGGAGCTTGAGAAGCTGGATCGCCTGGGCGTGCGGTCTCTAACCTGGCATGACGATGCGTACCCGGCACGACTCAAGGAGATCCACGACAGGCCGCCGCTCCTCTATGTTCGCGGCGAGCTTACGGCCAACGATGAATGGAGCATCGCCCTCGTCGGTACCAGAAGGGCGACCGCGTACGGCAGGCAGGCTGCTGAGGAGCTAGCGGCAGGACTCGCGAGCAACGGCATCACAGTCGTGAGCGGCCTTGCTCGCGGTATCGACACGATTGGACACCGCTCCGCGCTAGCGGCCGGCGGCCGAACGCTGGCCGTCCTGGCCTGCGGGCTGGATACTGTGTACCCGCCCGAGAACCTGAAGCTGGCCCAGCAGATCGTGGAGCAGGGCGCACTCATGAGTGACTACCCGCTCGGCACACAACCACAGAGCCAGTTCTTCCCGCGGCGGAACCGGATCATGGTTGGCTTGAGCCTGGGCGTGTTGGTTGTGGAAGGGGACGTAAAGAGCGGGGCGCTGATTACGGCCCGCCAGGCCATCGATGAGAATCGCGAGGTGTTCGCTGTTCCGGGCAGCATCTACAGTCCGACCTTCAGAGGCACCAATTGGCTGATCCAACACGGGCAAGCGAAGCTGGTGACGAAAATCGAAGACGTGCTGGAGGAGCTGAATCTGACGATGGCTGAGCACCAACTCGAAATGCAGGAGCTGCTGCCCGCGGACGATACTGAGTCGGGGCTATTGAGGCTCCTGTCAAACGAGCCGATACATATTGACGAGGTGCGCCGGGGGAGTGGCCTCGCCATCGATACTGTGAGCAGCACACTCTCCATGCTGGAATTGAAGGGTATGATACGCGAAGTAGGGAGCATGAACTACGTAAGAGTCCGCTAGCCGCGGGCCGCACACGAGGTGGAAATTGGCAACAAAGGAAAGTAAGAAGAAGCGGTTGGTCATCGTAGAGTCGCCAGCGAAGGCGCGGACGCTGACCGGGATCCTAGGCAAGGAGTATAAGATACTGCCCTCGGTCGGCCATGTGCGTGACCTGCCGAAGAGCAAGCTCGGCGTCGATACGGAGCGTGACTTCGCGCCTGAGTATGAGGTGCCGGAGGACAAGCTGAAGATCGTAGAGGAGATCAAGGAGGCCGCCAGCAAGGCCTCCGAAGTCTTCCTGGCTACCGACCCTGACCGCGAGGGCGAGGCGATCTCCTGGCACTTGCTGGAGGCATCAAACCTACGGAAGTTTCCGATCCAGCGAGTGGTCTTTCATGAGATCACGCCTGAAGCGGTCAAAGAGGCGTTCGAGCATCCGCGTGAAATCGATTACGATCTCGTCGACGCCCAGCAGGCCCGCCGCGTGCTGGACCGATTGGTCGGCTATCAGGTAAGCCCGATCCTCTGGCAGAAGATCCGCTACGGCCTCTCAGCGGGACGCGTGCAGTCCGTGGCGGTTCGCATGGTGGTGGAGCGAGAACGAGAGATACAGGCGTTCAAGCCCATTGAATACTGGACGATCGATGTTGACCTGGTCGCTGCGGCCGGCGACGGCAGCGAGGCGTTTATCGCCAGATTGGTTGGGCCCGTCAGCGCGAAGAAGAAGATCGAGATCCCGAACCAGCGGGAATCTGACAGGCTGGTCGGGTTGCTGAAGGATTCGCCGCTCACGGTGGCCGATATCAAGAAGCGGCCGCAGTCGCGCAAGCCGGCGGCGCCGTTCACGACGAGCACGCTGCAGCAAGATGCCTCGCGCCGCTTCAGCTTTACCGCGAAGCGGACGATGGCCGTCGCGCAGCAGCTCTATGAAGGGCTGAAGCTGCCGGCAGAGGGTCAGGTTGGGCTGATCACCTACATGCGAACAGACTCGACGAACATCGCCGAGTCGGCGACACGCGAGGCGCGCGAATACATCGCCGGCAAGTTCGGCAAGGAGTACGTGCCAGAGAAGGCGAGAGCGTACAAGACGAAGGGCAAGCGGGCGCAAGAAGCGCACGAAGCGATCCGGGCAACGTCCGCGATGCGGGAGCCGGAGTCGCTGGAGGGCGCCCTCACGAAAGACCAATTACGCCTGTACACGCTGATCTGGCAGCGGTTCGTCGCGTGCCAGATGGCGGACGCTGAGTACGATCGGACGACAGTGGAGGTGCACAGCCAGCCCGCGGACGGGTCTGAGGCGCTGCTGCTGCGCGCCACTGAGAGCGTGCTCAAGTTCGCCGGCTTCCAGCGGATCTACGAGGAGCAGAAAGATGAGGACGCTCCCGAGGAGGACCCGGAGGCGCGCGGCCTGCCCCAGATCGGGAAGGGTGACGCGTTGCGAGCGGCCGGCGTGAAGCCGGAACAGCACTTCACGGAGCCGCCGCCGCGGTACACGGAGGCTTCGCTCGTGAAGGCGCTGGAGGCGAACGGCATCGGCCGGCCGAGCACATACGCGCCGACCCTGTCGACGATCCAGGAGCGCGGCTACGTCAAGCGCGAAGAGCGCACGCTCGTACCACAAGAGCTGGGGTTCGTGGTGAACGACCTGCTGGTGGAGCACTTCCCCAACATCTTCAGCCTTGGCTTTACGGCGGAGATGGAGGAAGAGCTGGACGAGGTCGCGCGTGGCGAACGTCCCTGGGCGCCGGTGGTCAGGCAGTTCTACGATCCGTTGCAGGTCGCGATGGAGGCTGCGGCCGCAGCGCCAAAGGTGGAACAGCTCACGGAAGAGGTCTGCGAGAAGTGCGGCAAGGCGATGGTGAAGAAGTGGGGCCGGTTCGGGCAGTTCCTCGCCTGCACGGGCTATCCGGAGTGCAAGAGCACCCGCCCGATTGAGGGTGAGGAGGAGGAGCAGCAGACCGACGAGAAGTGCGGCGAGTGCGACTCCCCCATGAGCGTGAAGCGGGGCCGGTTCGGCAAATTCCTGGCTTGCACACGCTATCCGGAGTGCAAGGGGACGAAGCCGCTGCTCATCAAGATCGGCGTGCCGTGTCCAGACTGCGGCAGCGATATCGTTGAGAAGCGCACGAAGAAGAAGCGGACGTTCTACGGCTGCGCGACCTACCCGGATTGCGAATTCACAAGCTGGTCGCGGCCGCTGCAGCTGCCCTGCCCGCAGTGCGAGGGAATGCTGGTCAGCGCCGGGAAGGCGCGGGTGGAGGGCGAGACGCCTGCCAAATGCACGCAGTGCGAGTTCAAAGGGGCGATCAAGAGCGCCGAAGCCTTTCCCGAGTTGGCGGAGGCTTCCGCCTAAGGCACGCGGCGGGCATGACGCTTGCGCCGACCGAACGCCGCGCAGAGCGCATCGAGGCTGAGGACCTCCTAGACACCTATCTGATCGCGCAGAAGGCGCGCAAGAACCTCTCCGATTACACGCTGCGGAACTACGCGAACGACCTGCGCCAGTTCTTCGACTATTTGGACGAAGGAAGGCGAGGCCTGCGGACGGTCGACCGGCTGCTGGTGCGCGAATACCTATCGTCGCTGGTGGCATCCGGGCTGGCTAGCGGCAGCGTATCGCGGAAGGTGAGCACGCTGCGGGTGTTCTATCGCTACTTGCGGAACGAAGATGTCCTGGACGCCGACCCGATGCTGGGCGTGCGCGGCCCGAAGAAGGAGCAGCGGCTGCCGAGGTTCCTGACGCAGGGCGAGATCGAGACGCTGATCAACGCCGCGGACAAAGAGACGCCGCAAGGGCTGCGGGACCGGGCGATACTAGAACTGCTGTACGCGGCGGGGCTGCGCGTGAGCGAGGTGGTGGGAGTGGAGGTGGCGAACGTGGATTTGGACGACCAGACGGCGCGTGTGTTCGGGAAGGGCGCGCGTGAGCGGCTCGTGATGATGG
>JADFRJ010000274.1 GCA_022561355.1 Chloroflexota bacterium
TTCCGGAGTGAAGACCTTATCGGCGTACTGCTTGCGCCAGTCCACAACTCGTGCAGCTTACGGGGTGGGAGAGGGAAGGGGCAAGGCGATGAGTTTACGCAGTGACCGAGCCGGCGTCGCCGAGGACGTCCGATAGCTCCGTGAGCAGCTCGCCATCGATCGAGACACGGACCTTGCCGAGTTTGACGCCCTGTGATTGCCCGTCCAGCGTGTGCACCGTGAGGCGCACGTCTTCGTCTCCGCCGTGGTCGGCGAGGACGGCGAGCAAGCGCTCCAGCCGGTCGCGGTCCGCGTCCTCGTCGTCAGTCTCGCGCAACTCGACGCGGAGGCCGGCGACACGGCTGACCGTGGCGACGGCTGCCTGGGGCTCCGGCGCGTCAGGTGCTTGACGCGGCGGCGCATCAGGTTCTTGAAGCGGCGCTTCTGGTGGCGGCGGAACGATCTGTGTCGAGGCAGCAGGCACCGCCGGCGGCGCCGGGGCCGCGGGCGTAGTCGTCGCGGGGACCGAAGGCTGCGCAGTCGGGCTATTGAAGCCCGACGTCACGACGGCCTTCTTTTTCGCCTTGGTCAGCCACGTCGGCGGCACGAAGCTCGTGGTCTCCGTCTCCGGATCGAACGTTTCGACCCGCTGCACCGCGATGTTGATGCGCGAGTTCCTCTCGCGGACGCGCACCTCCAACAGCACAATGTTGCCTTCTATCCAGACGTCCTGCGTCTTCTCGAACAGCTCCGGCCAGACGGTGACCTCCACGATGCCGGAGAGGTCCTCGATCGCGGCGGCGCAGAACGGCCGGCCGTCGCGCGTGTAGAGACGACGCGTATTGCCGACGACCCCGGCGACCGTCGATAGGCGGCCCTTGGGCGGCAGCGCCGCCGTGGCGACCGATTCCTCGCCTTCGTTGCCGCCATTGCCGTTGCCAGCCGGAGCAGACTCGGCCTCCAGCTCGCCGCACTGTGCCGTGACGAACGGCCCGAGAACGGACGCCGCCGCCTTGAAGGGATGCTCCGACACATAAAGCCCGAGCAGCTCCTTCTCCCAGTCCAGCTCTTCCTTGCGGGGCACCGACGCCTCTTCCAGTTCGAGCGCGGGCATCGGCGTGTTCACTTCGTCGCCAAACAGGTCGAACATGGTGGACTGGCCGGTTTCGCGGAGACGCTGTTCGCGCTGAGCGAGCGACATGATACGCTCCAGGTTGGCGAGCAGCGTCGCGCGGCTACCGAATGGGGCCAGCGCGCCGGCTTTGGCCAGACTCTCGAGCGCGCGCTTGTTCACGGTCTTCAGGTCGATCCGGCGGCAGAAATCCTCCAGCGATTCGAACGTGCCGTTGTCGTCGCGCTCCTTGACGATGCTCTCCGCGGCGCCGGCGCCGACGTTCTTGATCTGGCGCAGGCCAAAGCGGATCGATTCGCCGTCCTCACCCTGCTCCCCTTCGGACTGCTCTAGTGAGAAGTTCGCGCGGCTTTCGTTCACGTCCGGAGGGATCACCTCGATGCCGAGACGCGCGCACTCAGCGGCGGCAGCGGCGATGCGCGACTGGCCGCCGGCGGGCTGGCTGGAAGCGTAGCCCAGGACGGCGACCATGTACTCGGCAGGGTAGTGCATCTTGAGATATCCCGTCTGGTAGGCGATCATCGCGTAGCAGACGGCGTGGGCCTTGTTGAACGCGTAGCCCGCGAAGGGCAGGATCAGTTCGAAGATCTCTTGCGCATCTCCCTCTGAGTAGCCGTTGCGCTTGGCGCCTCTGACGAAGTTCTCGCGCTCCGCGTGCATGACCTCCGCGTCCTTCTTGCCCATCGCCTTGCGCATCACGTCGGCCTCGCCCAGCGTGTAGCCGGCAAATTTCTGGGCGATCAGCAGCACCTGGTCCTGATAGGTGATGACGCCATACGTCTCGTCCAGGATGCCAGCGAGGTCGTCGTGCGGATATGTGATCTTCGTAATGCCGTTCTTCGCGTTGCAGAACGTGGTGATGTGCTGCATCGGGCCGGGCCGGTAGAGGGCGACCATCGCCGCGAGATCGCTGATGGTCGACGGCCGCAGCTCCTGAATCGAGCGGCGCATGCCACCCGATTCGAGCTGGAAGACGCCGAACGTCTCGCCCTTGGCCAGCATCTCGAACGTCTTGGCATCGTCGTCCGGCAGCGCCTGCAGGTCGATGTCGACGCCGCGCAGCTCCCGGATCAGGTCGACGGCGCGCCCCAAGATCGTGAGGTTCGTGAGGCCCAGCACGTCGAGCTTGAGCAGGCCGATCTCCGCGACCTGGTTCATGGCGAACTGAGTCGTCGGCAGGGCATCAGCCTTGTCCACGTCAGCTCGCGGGGGGAGCTGCAACGGCACGTGTTCGACGAGCGGTCCGCGCGAGATGACGAGGCCCGCGGCGTGCGTGCTGGAGTGGCGGGCGACGCCCTCCAACCGGCGGGATGTGTCGACGAGCGTCTGTATCTGCTCGTCCTCCGCGCAGGCGGCCTGCAGCTCCTTGGTCTCGTCCAACGCGTTTTCGATCGTCATGCCAACCGCAAACGGGATCATTTTCGCGATGCGGTCGGTATCGCCGTAGCTCATCCCCAACGCGCGCCCAACGTCCCGGATCGCGGCCTTGGCGCCCATGGTGCCGAACGTGATGATCTGCGCGACGCGGTCCGAGCCGTACTTCCTGGCG
>JADFRJ010000275.1 GCA_022561355.1 Chloroflexota bacterium
GTCCCCGAGGCCTCCAGCGCGGCCAGGCAGGTCTCGGGGCTGTCGTACTTGCCGGTCCCCAGGATCAGTCGGGAGCTGAACTCCTTGCCCGCGATGATTAGCTTGTCGTTCATGTCCTTACTCCTTGGTTCGCTTATCGATCTTCCCCCAGCGTCGGTGCGCTGAAACGCCAGATCTTGGTGACCTCGCGGAAGCCCAGCGATGTGTACAGACGCTCTGCTGCCTCGTCGCGTCCAGTCTGCAGGACGATGGCCGCGTCGCCGCCGACTGCCTTAAGCTGGCTTAGCGCTGCCAGGCTGACCGCTCGCGCGAGCCCTCTCCGCTGGTATCGCGGGTGCGTACCTACCGGCTCGAACTCGCCGACGCGGTTCTCCTCATCGAACCAGCAGAGGCAGAAGGCGGCGAGCGTGCCGTCCGGCGCCTCGACGACCATGTCTAGCTCAGGCCGATAGGTGTTGGACCGCATCACGTTCAAGAAGCTTTGCTCGGTCACGCGCGAAGGCGCGAACGCGGCCTGATGCACGGCGACTCGCGCCGCCAGTTCTTCCTCGCCGCGCACCGGGCGCACGGCGAAGCCATCCGGTAGAACAGGAGTGGGGGGCTCGTCGTCGAGCGGGCACAGCGTGTGCGCGAAATGCTGTTCAGTCCTCTGAAACCCGTGGTGCGTCAACACCTCGACGTCTGCTATATCGTGCTCAAGCGCCCAGACCGAGCGTTCGCTCGTCTCGCGGCCATCCGTTGCGCACTCCGTCAACCAGTCGAGCATCTCCTCCAAGAGCCCCTCAGGGCGATCGGGGTGAAGGTGGTAGTCGAGCGAGGCGGGCGGCGTAAGCCACGCCCAGCCCACCAGCTCGTCACCGTCGAACCAGAGGCGGATCTCGTTCGTGGGGTCAGGGTCGTCGAATTGCCACATCCACCAGTCCAGATCGCCGACGTGCGGCGCCACACGCGGCTTCCCCTGCCGCCAGCTCTCCTGGACGAGGCGTTGCATCAGGGCCAGATCGTCGGCGGTTCGGTACGGGCGGGACGAGAGGGCCACAGCCATTGGTAGCTACTCCCTCAGCCGTCGCTGCGCTGCTGATAGCCTCGGCGCGATGACGGCCAGCCCCAGCGTTACGATCGCGACGACCGCCGCGACCAAGGCAACGCCAGCGCTGCCGCCCACCGCCGCTACGACTGCGAGGCCGCAGAAGGCGCTCGCTATCACGATATACAGCAGCCGCCCTTGCGTCGTGGAGCGCCAGCTGCCGGCCAGTCTGCGGATGAGAAAGATCATTCGCCGCTAGCTCTTCGCCTCCAGCGGGATCTCGCCGAGGCCGGTCGTGCGCTGGATCTCACGCGTCACGTGCATCGAGCAGAACTTGGGGCCGCACATGGAGCAGAACTCCGCGGTCTTGAAGTAGTCGTCCGGCAGCGTCTCGTCGTGCATCTGCTTCGCCGTCTCCGGGTCGAGCGAGAGCGCGAACTGCTCGTTCCAATCGAAGTTGAAGCGCGCACGTGAGAGCGCGTCGTCGCGGTCGCGCGCGCCGGGGAAGCCCCGCGCGATGTCCGCGGCGTGGGCGGCGATCTTGTAGGCGATCACGCCCTGCTTCACGTCCGCCGCGTTCGGCAGCCCCAAGTGCTCCCGAGGCGTGACGTAGCAGAGGAAGCTGGCGCCGGCCATGCCGGCCATCGTCGCGCCGATCGCCGACGTGATGTGGTCGTAGCCCGGTGCGATGTCCGTCACGAGCGGCCCCAGCACGTAGAAGGGCGCCTCGTCGCAGATCTCCTGCTGCTTCTCCACGTTCATGACGATCTGGTCGAACGGCACCTTCGTCTCCGTGAACATGTAGCTTATGCCGCGCCGCGAACAGTACTCCTTGAGTTGCGTGCAATACGCCTCGAGGTTTTTCTTGTATCGGTTGATCAACGCCCGGCTCACCGTCACCTCGGCCTTGTCGTCGTCCTCCATATCCATCAGCGTCAGATCGCCGACCAACGGCGGATCCACCTCATACGGACTGAGCACCTGGACGGTGTAGATGTCGTACCGCCGCCCGAGCAGATACCGAAGCCCCTGCTCGTAGCCGTCCTTCTCGAAGAAATCGCTCAGGATCAACACGATCCCGGGTTGCGGATGGCGAATGGCGAACTGCTTGCCGGCGAGTGTCAGATTGCTGGCCCCGCCGTAATCGATGTCTTGCAGAAAGTTGATCACCTTGAACATCAGCCGCCGACCGCGGACGCCGGCCAGCTCGTATTGAAGACCCGCCGAGTAGGCGTACACGCTCACCCGATCGAAGTTCACGAGCCCGATGTACGCGATGGCCGCCGCGATCCGCCGTGCGTACAGCCCCTTGTGCGGCGTTCCCCAGTCCATGCTCTTCGACGTGTCCACCAAAATGCTGACGTGAAGATCCTCCTCCTGAAGAAAGAGTTTGATGAAGAGCTTCTCCAAACGTGCGTAGATGTTCCAATCCAGGAAGCGAAGGTCGTCCCCGACCGTGTAGTTGCGATAATCGGCAAACTCGGCCGACTCGCCCCGACGCTTGCTGATCCGTTCGCCGCGCATCTTCCCCGCGAAGATCTTCCGGCTGATCAACTCGTGCTGGTCGAGCTTGTTCATGAACTCCGGGTCGAGGAGTTCGTCGGCTTTTTTCTGGAGCGATGCTGGCATAGAA
>JADFRJ010000068.1 GCA_022561355.1 Chloroflexota bacterium
ACGAATTAGTATCAGACCGTACCGACGACAGCACTGGACCTTGCGTTGTGGATGGAGTCAGATCGCATGGGCCACCTGTTGGGGGCTATCGATCAGGACAGGCTCGATGAACAACGTGGCGTCGTACAGAATGAAAAGCGTCAGGGCGACAACCAACCGTACGGCAAGGCATTCGACTACATCACCGAAAACCTGTTTCCGGTGGGACATCCATACTCGTGGCCGACGATCGGCTCCATGGAGGATCTCAACGCCGCGAGTCTAGAGGACGTCCGGGAATGGTTCGCGACCTATTACGGTCCGAATAACGCCACGCTGGTATTGGCGGGCGATATCGACGTCGCTACCGCCAGAGAGAAAACCGAGCTCTACTTCGGCCATATACCGCCCGGACCGCCGCTGGCACGGCTCGATACCTGGATACCGACGCTCACCCAGGAACGCCGTATGATCGTGGAGGAACGCGTATCCCAGGCACGCATCTACAAGACCTGGCCGATACCCCAGTGGGGCGATGTCGAGTCCGAATGGCTGGCACTCGTCGACTCTATTCTCGGCAATGGAAGAACCTCACGATTCTATCAACGACTCGTCTACGATGAGCAGGTTGCGACGGATATCGGAGCTTTCGCGAGTTCGGATGAGATTGCCGGCGGCTTCGTGATCTGGGCGACGGCCCAACCGGGTCAGGACCTGGCCGAGGTCGAGCGCCTGCTGGATGAGGAAGTCGAGCGATTTCTCGAAGATGGCCCGAGCCGAGATGAACTCGCCAGAGTCGTGACCGAGACCAGGGCAGGTTTTATTCGTGCCATCGAGCGGGTCAGCGGTAAGGCGAGCATACTGATCGAGGGCGCGGTGTTCGGCGGCCGGCCCGATGCCTACAAAGATTCGCTCGCCATCATGGATGCCGCCAGACCTGATGACCTTCGGGACGCGGCGCGCAAGTGGCTTTCCCAGCCAGCGTTTACGCTTGAAATCCATCCGTTCAGCGACAGCTTGACCGCCACGACCGAGGATGCGGACCGCTCGGAGCCGCCATATCCTGCGTCGTTCCCGCAGGCTGAGTTTCCGGAGCTTGAGACCGGCGAGCTGTCAAACGGCATGCGCCTAGTCGTCGCGACCCGGGATGCGGTACCCGTCATTCACCTGAGCCTGCAGTTGAATTCCGGTTACGCCGCGGACCAATTCTCGCGGCCCGGCACGGCCGGCGCCGGCCATGCGTAGAGGCCATCGACGTAGTGGGCGTCACTGCGGCAGACGCCGCTCGCGACAGTGCGCACGATCATCTCGCGCGGCCCCGGCGTGTCGATCTCCACCTCTTCGATCGATAGGGGCCGGTGCGGACCGTGAAAGACGGCTGCGCGCATCAGTCGCGTAGCCGCCGCGAGGCGTCGACGGCAGCCGCCAGGAACACGTTGCTCCCGTGGAGGTCGTGCTCGCGCAGGCAGGCCTCGGTGAACTTGATCGCGTGCTCGTCCCCGGTCGCGACCGCCTGGTCGATGATGTCCTCGCGCACGTTCGTGATCGCCGGGATCGAATCAGGAGACGGCTCTTGGCCGAACGCGGCGTAGATCGCTGCTCCGGCCTGCCAAGCGTGCGCGCAGGCTTCGCCGGCAACCTCCGGAGTAAGGTAAGGCAGAAGGAGCCGGACGGCGCTCGGCCCCGTCACGCAGTGGATCAGGCCGATCGCGTTGGCGTCGTTGACGTTCGCAAGGTACGCGCGAGCGAACGTCTCGGCCATGTCGGAGAGAAACATGTCACGATCGCTCGTGTCGACCAAGTTGATCACGCCTCCGAACGACTCCTCGTCTAGCCGGAGCAAGCGGTGCGTGATCAGGCCGAGCTGATGTTGGTCTTCTAGGGACTGCGTTCGTACATCTGCGATCGCGTCGGATGGCAGGAGCGAACCACTGTGGTCCGGCGTGCCAGGCACCGTCAGGTAGCGCGCCGCCCAGTAGGCCAGGCCTGCCGCCAGCTCCCGTAGCCGCTGCTTACTCTCGCGCCGGCCGAGGTTCCTGGCCGCGTGGGCGGTACGGATGACGCCGTGCGTCGCAGCCGACACCATCCCCGGCGCGAAGCGGGCCGTCCACGTGTTGACGGTCTGCTGCCACGGTGACTCCGCGAGTTCCCGTTCAAAGAAGACGGTCCAGTCCGCCACGCGTTTGATATCGCCCAGCGCTTCCCGCCAGCCGTCGCGCGAGATGGGGTTCGCCGGCTTCGGGGCGTCTTGAAGATTGCGCTTGTAACCTACAACCCAGGGGACGACGTCCTCGGAGCGGCCCAGCGTGTACAGCGCTTCGGCGGCCATGGGGCCGTGGTTAGAGAGACCCGGCCCAAACTCCGGTCCGGTCTCACAGAGCAGTTCCAGCGCCTCGTCGAGTATCTCCGATTGCTCAGCCATGGCGTCACATCCTACCAGGTGCAGCTAAATGCTGGATGGCCTACGTCACACTCAGCCCTTGACTCGATTGCTAGACTATCTGTAAGGGCCTCGCCGCCCGGCGTACGTGTGCCCCGTGTCCGTTCAGCACCGCCGAAGGAGGTTCGCATGAACGCATGGGAATACAAAGTATGTTACGTCGATTTTCGAGGCCGGATCAGCGCAGAAGGGGTGGAGTTCATCCGCAAGAGCGGTGAGCACCGCACCGGGTTTGTCCGCCAGTACCTTGAGACCTTAGGCAAAGAGGGCTGGGAGATGACCGGTATCCTCCCCTTGGGGCGTCCAGAAAGCAGCTACTTCATCCTGAAGCGGCCCGCAGAGGCCGAAACGAACGAAGGTTAGCTAGCTAATACAGGTGCTTGAGGACGGGTTCGCAGGACGCCGGGATTCCTAATCCCGCCGTCAGCGATCCATCGGGTGCAGCGTTGAGCCGGGTGGCGGGGCCCGTTCAGCATATGGCGTGGCGGTGCCTGATCTTGCCACATCGCATCTAGGAGGCTGTTGCGAAACTCTATCGTCAAAAAAATAGTTGGCCGCCCTAAGCCCGCATTTCCGATTGATACGGGAACTTTCCCGGGTTGCTATTCGTCTATTCGTTACGATGGGTGAGATGCGCTGGCTGATGGGCCTCGGGTTCGTATTCACGCTGGCCGTCGCGTGCAATGGCGGCGTTGCGGAAACGGGTCTGCCTCCCAGGGTGGATGGTACGCCGACCGCCGTGCCAACCGCGAACAGCGTGCGAGCGACCGTGCTCGGGACGACGCCGTACAGCGCTCACGACAGCAGCCGAAGTGCGATCTTTGTAGTCGTGCGATTCGAACCGCCGCTCGACGATCTGGCCAGCGTCGACGCGGAGCTCCTGCGGGGCGAAACAGGCGAACTGATCGGGCGCTTAGCGCTGGAGGCCGACGAGTGGGTACCGTGCGTCGGATTACTTGGAGCCGGGGATGTGGGAGCCGGGGATGTGGTCTTCGTGTTTCGCGGCGAGGAAGCGGAACAACTCATCGCGGACAATCTGCTGTCCTCCAGCCCAGGGCTTCAGATGCGATTGAACATCGCCGAAGGGGCGCATGAGCCGTTGCTGCTCGATCTTCCGAACCCCACCTGTTTCGTGACGGAGTAGGCGGCTTCGATGAGGCGAGGCGTCTGGTCGGAGCGCTGACGAGTGCCAGATTGTCACCGATGCCGTCGAATTTCTCTCGCATGCTGTGTATCACGCTGGAGTTTCGCAACGGCCTACTAGTTGTCCGCGAGCTTCTCCGCAACCCTGCGGAACGCCAGCGATGCGTCCCTATCAAGCGGTTTGCCGTGGCCGACACAGGCGATCTCGAAGTCGAGCGCAGCGAGCTTGCGGAACGATTCGATCGCCTGTGCTTGGTCGAGGTTGAACATTCCCAGGACCAGGTTCTCCTCCAAGTCGCGTTCGGCTGCGTCGCCAGCGAAGAGTAGTTTCTCTTTCGGCAGGAAGATCGCCAGACTGCCGGGCGTGTGTCCCGGCACGTGAACGGCCACGGCGCCGGCGCCCATGTCGATCTCATCGCCGTCCCGCAGCGCGCGGTCGACGCGAGCGGGCTTGGCGATGGGCGTCTCTTCGATCGCCATCTCCATGAGCTTTCGCTCTGCATTAGGTACGACCTTTGGAATCTCCGTTTCGGCCTCACCGATGATCACCGGAACGTCCAACTCGTGCGCTAGTACCTGGGCCTCGGTGCGTTCGATCAGCTCGGCATGGCTGCCGGTGTGATCTGGGTGGCTATGTGTCAGGATGATCTGCTTGAGCTGCCCGGGCTTTCCGCCGGCCTCTTCGAGCTGGTCGAGGATGCGGGTCGCGTCGCCCGTGATGCCGGTGTCGATCAGCGTGTAGGTATCTGCGTCACGATAGAGGTAGCAAGGGCCTAGCCCTTCGATCATCCACAGGCCAGGAATTACTTCCATCAGTCCAGTTGGTCCGCGGCCCGGCGGAATAACGTCGCCGCTTCTCCGTCCAGCGGCTTGCCGTGGCCGAAGAATGCGCGGTCGAAGTCGAGTTCCGCGAGTCTCTTGAACGAGCGCACCGCCTGCTCGCTGTCCTCGTTAAATAGGGCGAATGGGCCTGCTGGCGGCCCCAGGCCGATCGCGCTGACCGCGGCGTCGCCCGCGAAGAGCAGCCGGTGCTTCGGGATGAAGAGCGCCACGCTCCCTAATGTGTGGCCCGGTACGTGCAGCACGTTCGCGCCGCCGCCTATGTCGACCTCGTCGCCGTCTTCCAGCTCCCGGTCGACGTCCACGCGCGCTCCAGGTTGGGTGCCCTTGCCGATAAAGGGACGCAAGAGAGATCGCAAGGTGTTCGCGCCAGGTTTGGGCGGAGGCTGGTCGCCGCGAATAACGGGCGCCTCGATCTTGTGCGCGAGCACCTGCGCACCGGTGCGTTCGACCAGTTCGGCCAGCGAGCCGGTGTGGTCGTTATGATGGTGCGTGATGAAGATCTGACGCAGGTCCGCTGGCTTGCGTCCGATCTTTTCGATAACGGCGAGGATACGCTCCGCGCTGTCGGTCAGGCCGGTGTCGATCAGGGTGAGCTTGTCCTGCTCTTGATAGATATACGCCCGCCCGATGCCTAGGCTTTCGATCGTGTGGACGCCTTCAGTAATTTCCATCGGTGTTAGTATGGCAGACGCGAGGCTTAGGCGGGCGTCGGATCGCGGTTGACAGCCTTAGGATCGGCCACGTAGGATTACGTGAATTTCGCACTACGAAAGGAACGTCTCGCATGTGCCACGAATATTACGCGCTACCCGCGGTCACGCCTATTTCGGGGGCGGCCGTCGATTCTGAGGATCTCGTCCTCGAGTCTGCCGATGGGACGAAGTTCGCCGCATTTCTCGCCCGCCCCGGCGACTCCACGGGCACTGGAGTGGTCGTGTTGCCGGACGTACGCGGGCTGTTCCGCTTCTACGAAGAGTTGGCGCTCAGGTTCGCCGAGGAGGGCATCAACAGCGTCGCGATCGACTACTTCGGCCGCACGGCAGGCGTGGGCAAGCGTGGCGAGGACTTCCCGTTCATGGAGCACGTTGCCCAGACCAAAGCGCCGCAGATCGCCGCCGATGCGGGAGCGGCGATAGCGCATCTGCGTTCGCCAGAGGGCGGTAGCTGCTCCTCGCTTTTCACCGTGGGGTTCTGCTTCGGCGGAGGCAACTCCTGGATGCAGGCGGCCGCCGGCCACGGCCTCTCCGGCGTGATCGGCTTCTACGGCCGTCCTGGCGAAGGCCGCGATGGATCGCCCGGCGCGGCCGCGAGCGCTGGCAAATTCGAGGCGCCTGTCCTTGCGCTCATGGGGGGCGCGGACCAGGGCATCCCGAAGGAACAGGTCGACGAGTACGAGGCGGCGCTCGAAGCAGCCGGCGTCAAGCACGAGATCGTGACCTACGAAGGCGCGCCCCATAGCTTCTTCGACCGCTCCTACGAGGAGCACGCCGAGACCGCCGCCGACGCTTGGAAGCGCGTCCTCGCCTTCATCGCAAGCAATAAGTAGGCGGGTCCGGCGCGCTTGCTGGCCAGCCGCTCCGATGTAACTGGCACGCGCCGACGTATCGCTTTGCTATCATGCTCCCGCCATGCAGGAACAACGCCTCAGCATCACTGTCGTCTCTGACTACATCTGACCCTGGTGCTACATCGGCCTCGTGCGGGTCGACCAACTGCAACGGGAGTTCGATATCGACGTTTCGTGGCGGCCCTACGAGCTGCATCCTGAGCTGCCTCCCGAGGGCCGCGATCGGGGCGAGCGCCAGCCGCAGCCTGAAGGCCACGTCAACCCGATCCGGCAGCTCGCCGAGGAAGCAGGCTTGCCCTACCAGCCGGGCCGCCACATCCCCAACTCGCATCGCTCGTTGGAGGCGGCTGAGTTCGCGCGGGAGCAGGGCGTGTTCGACGCGTATCATCGCGCGCTGTTCAACGCCTACTTCGGCGAAGGCCGCGACATTGGGGACGTCTTAGTGCTCAGCGAGCTAGGCGCGGGGGTCGGGCTGGAGGCCTCAGCTCTGGAAGAGGCGCTTGCATCGGGACGCTACGCCGCGCTGGTCAACGAAGCGACTGAAGAGGCGCGCGGGTCCGGCATCACCGGCACACCAACGTTCATCTTCGAAGATGCCGAGCGCCGTTTGCCTATCGTCGGCGCGCAGGAATATGCAGTATTCCAGAACGTGGCGCAGCGCATGGGGGCGTCGCGCAGGAGAGAGTAGGAGGCAGCGATGGACTTTACGTTCTCCGACGAGGAGGAGAAGTTTCGCGAAGAGGTGCGCGAGTTCTTGCGCCAAGAGCTGCCCGCGGATTGGGACGGCGGCGCCTACGGCGAGGGGGGCGGCGCCGAGGAGGTCGGCCCGCGCATCACGAAGAAGCTCGCCGAACGCAAGTGGCTGGCGATGGCCTGGCCGAAGGAGTACGGTGGCCTGGGCGCGCCACACATGCGGCAGCTCATCTACAACGAAGAGATGTCGTACCATGCCGCGCCCGGCGGCTACAGCATGGGCGTCGCCTGGGTCGGTCCGGCCGTCATGCTCTACGGCTCGGAGGAGCAGAAGCAGCGCTTCCTGCCGGGCATCACCTCCGGCGAGGATGTCTGGTGCACGCTCTACTCGGAGCCGGAGGCAGGCTCCGACCTGGCGTCGCTTCAGACGAGTGCGGTCCGTGACGGCGATGACTTCGTGATCAACGGTCAGAAGATCTGGACATCGGGCGCTCAACGTTCGGACTGGGGCTGGCTGGCCGCCCGCACGGACCCGGAAGCGCCGAAGCATAAAGGGATCAGCACGTTCGCGGTAAAGATGGACACGCCCGGCATCACCGTCCGGCCGCTGATCAACATGGCCGGGCAGTCCGGCTTCAGCGAAGTGTTCTTCGATAACGTGCGCGTTCCCAAGGAGAACCTCGTCGGCGAACTGAACCGAGGCTGGTACCAGGTCGCCGTCGCTCTCGATTTCGAGCGATCGGGCATCCAGGCGTACGCTGGAGGCCGCCGGACATTGGAGCGGCTCGTCGAGTTCGTGCAGGAACACCCCGATGAAACGGTACGCAGGAATCCCGCGATCCGCCATCGTCTGGCCGACCGTGCCGTCGAACTCGCCGCAGGCACGAACATCGCCTATCGCATCCCCTGGATGCAGTCGAAGGGACTGATCCCCAACTACGAGGCGTCGATCAGCAAGCTCTTCGGCTCCGAGTTCAGCCAGCGCCTCGCGCTGACAGGTGTGCAACTCTTGGGCATGTACGGTGGCCTGGAGCCGGAGTCGAAGTGGGCGCCGATGAAGGGCAGGCTGGAGCGCGGTTACTTACAGGCCGTCTCTAGCACTATTGCCGCCGGCACCAGCGAGGTGCAGCGCGGCATCATCGCGACTAGAGGTCTGGGGCTGCCTCGCTAGATGAGCGCACCTGCTGACCTGGCGACGCTCCCCAAGGCAGAGCTACATATCCACCTGGAGGGCGCGGTCAGGCCTGCCACGCTGGAGGAGTTCAGCGCCCGCGAGGGCGTGAGCATTCCAAGGGACTTCACCGACCTCAATAGCTTTGTTGAGCGATATGTGAGCGCAACACAGGTAATGATCCGGCCTGGCGACTACAGACGCATCGTGAGTGAGTATGCGGAAGACGTCAAGCGCGCCGGAGTTCGCTATGCGGAGCTGGAGATTTCACCTGCGCTTGGCCCTAGGACACTCGACTCCTTCTATGAGGCTGCTGAAGCGGCATCTGATGAACAAGACGTCGTGATTCGGTTCGTGCTGGGACTCGGCCGGCTGATGCCGCATGGGATCTTGCACCAAGCGCTTGATGCTACGCGGAATGTTCCCAGCCTGGTTGCTATCGGGCTTGGTGGGCCAGAAGAAGGCTTCGCGAACGAACCGTTTGTTGAAGTTTTCGCGGAGGCGCGCCGGCGCGGCTTGCGTTCGGCGCCCCACGCCGGAGAGAACGCCGGGCCGGCGTCTGTTCGTGATGTGCTGGATTCACTAAAGCCCGACCGCATTCAGCATGGCGTTCGGTCTGTCGAGGACCCGGAGCTGGTTCGAGAGCTGGCCGAGCGCCAGATCCACCTCGCCGTCTGCCCGACGTCCAACCTGCGGCTTGGTGTTGTGGAATCGCTGGATGAGCATCCGTTGCAGGAGCTATGGGCGGCGGGCGTGCAGATCTCGGTCAATACCGACGACCCAGGGTTCTTTGACTGCGACCTGGTGGGCGAGTACGAGATAGCCGGACGCTTGCTGGACCTCGATCGCTCAGGATACGCACGGCTCGCGAGGAACTCTATCGATGGCTCCTTTGCGCCAGAGGAGCTGAAGCGAGAGATTCGTTCCGAGATAGAGACGTGGGAAACAGGTGCCGGAGCCGCGCGCGGCTAGCTGACGCGCTGCACGGTGCTGATTTGCTTGCCAATCTCCGTCAGCGCCTCCATCAGCTCTGCGAGCGTGTACGGTCCGCCGAGCGGGTGGTCTAGCAGCGCTCTGAAGTCCACCCAGTACTTGTTCCTGCGGCCCTCCTTCTTTCGCGAAATGATCTCATCCTCTTCCATCGCGCGAAGGATAGAAAGCGCCGCCCTCTCCGTGATGCCTACCGCCAGCGCGATCTCCCGCAGGGTGGAGCGCGGGTGCTGGGCGACCTGGATGAGCACCAACGCATGGTTCGTCACGAAGCGCCACTTGGCCATGTTGTCACCTCTCTTTTGCGGGGCTTGACAAGAACCAAACTACGAAGTATGATACTGGCATCAGGAATCCGGTAGCAAGGGGCTGGTATGAGTAATCCAGCGTTGAGCATCCAGTAACCAGCATCCAGTAACCAACTTCTACCGTATCACCCAGGGATACGTCAAGTCGTTACTGAATGCAGAGCTGGAGTCGGGTTCCGGGCCGGAGCGGGCCAATCAAGTGTGGTGGTGGTGAGGGCAAGGGTGGTGCGATTGGATCGCTCCGGCCATTCCATCGGGGGACGAGGGCTAGGGAGGAGGCAGGGATGTGTTAGTCCTCGATCGGAAAGTACACGAGGGCTTCTGGATTGAAGGCCGCATATTCATCAAAGTCCTCAGCATCGGTAGGCGGCGAATAAAGCTCGGCATCGAGGCGCCGAGGGAACTCACGATTGTCCGCGAGGAGCTTGTCGACCAGTCGGCGGGTTCGCCGAACGGACGAGACGAGGCTGCTCCTGCGGAGGTTGCTCCTACGGAGCAGTGAAAGAGGAGACCTTCCGGCCTGTGCGTCGATGAAACTTTAAGGCGGGGACATTGACGCCGTCCGGTCGGCCTAACAGGGCGGCTCTCCCAACGGAATACACTGGGAGGGCCGCCCGGCCACGTCTGGGACGCCTAATCGAATAGGGTGGATTGGCCGGCGGGCGCTCTTGCGTGCGGTTTCACGCCCAGATGCTCGTACGCGGCCTTCGTGACGACCCGGCCGCGCGGCGTTCGCTGGAGGAAGCCCAACTGCAGGAGATATGGCTCGTATACGTCCATGATGGTGTCGGCCTCCTCGGAGATGGCGGCGGCGATCGTATCCAGGCCCACGGGGCCGCCGTTGAACTTGTCGATGATCGTCCTCAGGACGCGGTGGTCTACGTCGTCGAGGCCTAGTTCGTCGATCTCCAACCTCAAGAGCGCTTCGTGCGCCACCTCTGCCGTGATCCTGCCGTCCGCCATCACCTGCGCGTAGTCCCGCACGCGTTTGAGCAGCCGGTTCGCGACGCGGGGTGTGCCGCGTGAGCGCTGGGCGATCTCCTGTGTCCCTTTCTCGTCTAGCTCCACCTCCAGAATGCGCGCCGAGCGTGCGACGATTTGCGCGATCGCTTCCACGTTGTAGAAGTCCAGCCGGAACACCGAGCCGAACCGGTCGCGCAGCGGCGGGCTCATCATCGCGTAGCGCGTCGT
>JADFRJ010000276.1 GCA_022561355.1 Chloroflexota bacterium
CCTCTGCGGCTGCGGGCTCCTCGGTGGCCTCTGCGGCCTCAACGACCGTGGATTTAGCGCCCGCGTCAGTGTTGGCTGCCTCAGTGGACTCCGCAGCCGGCGCCGTGGACTCTGCGACGGGCGCCGTTCCGAACTGATCCTCGGCTTCGGGCTCCGGCGTTGGTATCGGGCCTTCCCTAGCTTCGAACTCAGTTTTTATCTCCTCAGGCACGCTGATGACTTCTCCGCCTTCGCTGAAGACGTAGCCCATGCCCTCGCCCTCGTCGCGCGCGCGGCGCAGGCTGAGGCCGAGGCGGTGGCGGTCACGCTCGATGCGTACGATCTTGAGCGGGAGCAGGTCGCCCTCGCGGACGACGTCGCGCGGGTGGCCGATGCGGCGGTCGACAAGCTCCGAGACGTGGATCAGGCCCTCCACGGGCCCTTCGATCCTCGCGAACGCGCCGAAGGTGACCAGCTTCGTTACCAGACCGGTGACCACTTGGCCCTCTTGGTATTTGTTGACGACGGCCTCCCACTTCTCGGGGTTGGCCCGCCGGAGGCTGAGCGCGATCTTCTTGTTTTCCGCGTCGATCTTCGTGATGTAGACGTCGACTTCGTCGCCAACCTTGAACAGCTCCGTGGGCGACTTGTCGCGGTCCCATGACAGCTCGGAGAGGTGCGCCAGACCGTCCGCACCGCCAAGGTCGACGAAGACGCCGAAATTGCGCACGCTGCTGATGCGGCCTTTGCGGATTTCACCCTCGTGGAGTTCCTGTATCAGCCGTTCCTTTTGCTGCATTCGGTACTCTTGCAGCGCGGCACGTTCTGAGAGGATGACTCGATTGCGCCGACGGTTGATTTCGATCACCTTGAGCCGCAGGGACTTGCCGACGACCTCACCCAACGAACTCTCGCCGTCCTCCCGGTTGCGATCCGGCCGGACGCCGACGACTTGCGAAAGCGGTACGAAGGCGTTCACGCCCTCCACGTTCACCAGCAATCCGCCCTTGTTGTAGCCCGACACTTCTGCCTCGAAGGTCTCGCTATTGTCGAAGCGCTCCTGCAACGTCAGCCACCCCTGCTCGCCACGGGCCTTGTCGAGCGACAGGAGGATCTGTCCATCCGCCGTTTCCGGGTGGACGATGTAGACCATCACCTTGTCGTCAATTTTGAGCTGGCTCTCAGGGTCGGAGCCGAGCGACTGCATCTCGTGACGGAGGATCACGCCCTCCGATTTTGCGCCGATGTCGACGAGGGCGCCATCGCGGTCCCATCCCATGATGGAGCCCTCCACGATCTCACCGCGTTGGGGCGACCGAAAGTCCTCAGCTTCGGCGAGGAGCGTCGCCATGTCCATGGTCTCTTCGGCAGGCGCCTCGGCACCCCCTTGTTGTTCTGCGGAATCGTTGGTCAACCTACTGGTTCCTCCTTAGTACGAGTGACGCTCGATTCCAACAGCGTTCCAGCGGAAGAAACCGGGTTGGGCCTGAGCGCGACGCTCATTCTAGCACAGTGCATTCTGCCAATGAAAGGAGTGGGAAGGGGCGGCGGTGGATCTTCTTGGAGTATTCAGGCTTCTCAATCAGCCTGATGGCGTTCTTGTGCCTGCTGCTGGGCGCGTTCTCGCATGAAGGCGATGATAGGGGACGGTTCAGACGGTTGCCAGCGTTTGCGCCATTCTCGCCCGTCTCCTTCCCAGACCTCGTCGTGGTGTTCGATCTGGCCAGGCTTGGCCGCGTCTTGCAACACCCGCAAGGCATGCCTGATGACACCACGTTGTTGGTCGCGCGAGCCCGCCTTGCCGAGCGGATGGCCGAACGGGAACTCGACGGCCAGCGTGCGCGGCACGCCGCGACGCTCCGCCCAGTAGGGGACCATGGTCACGAAGATGGTGCTGATGCCTGCCGCTTCGATGGCACGTGCCAACACGGGCACGTATCGCGTGCAGTCCGGTCAGGTAGGGGTGATGAAGGCGGCGTCGACCTCCTCCTCGATCATGCGCTGGGCGACCTCCGGACCGTAGCGCTCGCGCCACTCGTCGTCGTTGGCCTGGTAGCCCATGAAGGAGTAGTGCTGTGGGGCTAGCGAGCCGATCTCGCCGGCCTCCGCTAACTCCTGGAAGCGCTGGACCGGCAGGACGATGTTGATGTCCTGTTCGATATCTTCGCTGTTGATATGGAGGTGCGCGACGCCGATCTGGTCCTGCTGTACGCCGGAAGGGATGGTCCGATACGTAGGGTCGCCCCAGAGCGGGTTCTTGCGCTCGCCTTCCAGATCGAACGGCTCTTGCTGGCCCTTGACGTAGACGCCGGCGCTCGTCACGAGCGCGAAGCGAGCCTGGGCGAGCGGCTTCTTCATCGGCGTCCACGGGATGTCGCCGAGGTCCGGCATCTGCAGCGCTTGGTAGTACCCGGCGATGCTGCGCGGGAGCCACTTGAAGCTATCCACTGGCATGGCTTAGTACATTCCGTAGGCGCGGGTCACGTTGAATTCGTAGATCAGACGCTGCTCTTCCACCATGATCTCGAGGAACTCCTCCTCTGTCTTCTCTTGGCCGAACCACATGACATGGCCAGGGGTGGGCTTGGGATCCAGGTTCTCCTGGAGCGATCGCATGAAACGTAGTGTCTCCTGCGGGACGTCAGGCC
>JADFRJ010000069.1 GCA_022561355.1 Chloroflexota bacterium
ATCTTCGATGACAGGCAGCTCGGGCGCATAGCCGAACGTGACGCCGTTTAGGTCGATCTGGCCTTTTACGGGGAGGGAGAGCGGCGCTGGCGACTGCGCTTCCTTCACTTCGGGCTCGATTTCGAGGAGGCCGAAGATCTTCTTCAGGGCGGCGAAGCCGCTCTGAATCATGTCGTAGACCTGCGAGAGCTGTTGGATTGGCTGGAAGATGAAGTTTAGGTAGAAGACGAACGCCGCGATGGTTCCAACGCTTACGTCTATGCCGAACACGCCGCCGGCTCCGAAGTAGAGGATGATGGCGATGCCCGCACCACCCAGCCACTCGATGAACGGGATGTACATCGACGAGATCCGAACGGTTCTCAGGTTTGCCTCGTAGTTGCGCTCGTTAATGCGGTCGAACTGGTCCTCGTTGTGGCGCTCCCTTGCGAACGCCTGCACGACGCGCATCCCAGAGAAGTTCTCTTGCATGTGAATCATCACGTCCGCGATGCGGTCGCGAACAGCATCGTAGGCGCGCTCTGAGTAGACCCGGAAGATCAGCGTGGCTATCACGAGCGGTGGCAAAATGATCATGCTGATCAGCGTGAGCTGCCAGCTGAGGAAGAACAGGAGGATGATTGCGCCAATCAGCAGGAACAGCGCTTGCACAATCATCAGAAATCCGGAGTTGAGCACGTCCGAGAGGGCGTTCATGTCCGCCGTCATTCGCGCAACGAGGCGTCCGGAGTTCTCTTTGTCAAAGAACGACATGGACAACCGCTGGTAGTGGGAAAAGAGGCGCATGCGCAGGTCGCGCAAGACCTGCTGCCCTATCCACGTGACTACGTACGTGCTGATCGCCTGAACGACGTAGATGATGATCCCTAGGATGAAGAACCAGATGGACGCCTCAACGATCGCGCTTCCGTCTCCATTGATGATTCCATCATCGATCGCTCGTTGGATGACGATGGGCCGCCCCAGGTTGGCGAGCGCGAAGACGCAGATAGAGACAATCGCAATGCCGCTGATGAGCCAGAGCGGCTTCAGCAGCATTAAAAGAGGCCTGATCACGTGTGTCGATTCGATTTCCGGACCTGTCCCATTGTCGCGTTGACCCGTCATCGCGCCGCCTCCACGCCACATCATGTTGGCACCTCCACCTGGCCAAGGACTTCCTGGTAGCGTGTACTGCTCGATAGCAGATCTGCGTGCGATCCTATATCGACGACGCGGCCCTGGTCGATGAGAACGACCTGATCCGCGAGCGCGATCGTCGATACGCGGTGCGAAATGATGACCGTTGTGCGCCCCTCCATCACGATGCGTAGGGCGTTGCGAATTTCCTCCTCCATGCGCGCATCAACACTGGAGGTTGCGTCGTCGAGGATCAGGACCCGCGTCTGCTTGATCATGGCGCGTGCGATCGCGATGCGTTGGCGCTGGCCGCCTGAGAGCGAGTAGCCCTGTTCGCCAATGACAGTATCGTAGCCCTCAGGGATGCGTTCGATGAACTCAGCCGCGTGGGCGAGCTGCGCCGCCTTCATGACTTCTTCTTCAGTTGCATCAAGGTTGCCGTAGGCGATGTTGTTACGGATGGTGTCTGAGAACAGAAACGTGTCTTCAAAAACGAGCCCGACGTTCGAACGCAGCTCTTGAAGTTTGAGATCGCGGACATCGACGCCGTCGATCTTGATCGAGCCCTCTTCGATGTCGTAGAAGCGCGGGAGGAGCTGCGCGACCGTCGATTTGCCGGAGGCTGTCGCGCCTACGAGCGCGACCGATGTTCCGGCGGGCACCTTGAGCGAGAAGTCGCGCAGGACAGGCTGGCCGGGTATGTACGAGAAGCGCACGTGATCGAACTCAATCTCGCCGGTTCCGTCTGGCATCGACTTGGCGTGCGGCCGCTGGCGCACGGTCGGCTGCTCCTTGAGGATGTTCCATATTCGGGCGGCCGACGTGAGGGCGCGCTGCCCGGACGCGATCATCTCGCCAAGTCCCTGCACAGGCCAAATCAGCATGGTCAGGAGCTGGAAGAAGGCTACGAAGTCGCCAGCGCTAATCTGGCCCTCCAACGCCAGCCAACCGCCGTATGCCAGGATGCCGAGCTGTCCTATGGTGGGCAGGAGGAAGAAGAGCGGCCCGTAGATCGTCCGCAGGCGCGCCACTTCCATGTTGTCGTCGTAGATCTGGTCTGCGACCTTCCGCGCCTTGGCGATCTCGTGCTCCTCGCGACCGAATGAGCGGACGAGCCGCCCGCCGGCGATGTTCTCTTCTACAACGCTCGTCAGTTCACCAAGGCCCTGCTGGACGCGTGCGGTGGCAGGGAACAGTTTGTTAAAGAAGCGGACGGTGATGAGCGTCACCATCGGATACACGATCAGGCCGAGCAGCGCGAGCCACAGGTGAATGAAGGCCAACACAGCGAAGGCGCCAACAGCCATCAGCAGGAAGGCGAAGTTGATCGGGATCATCACGGTGAGCATCTGCACTTCATGCACATCCGTGCTGGCGCGAGACATGAGCTGGCCTGTCGCCGTCCTGTCATAGAAGTCGAACGAGAGGCGGCTAATGCTGCCGTAGAACTGCATGCGGATGTCCGCCTCTACTCGGTGTGACGTGCGCATGGCGAAGTAGCGGCGCATGGCGGCGCCACCACCCTGCAAGGCGGCCAGGCCGAGCATCCCGATCGCGAACCAGAGGAGCAGATCGAAATCGACCCCGCCCGGCAGATCGATCGCATTGTCGATCGTGGCGCCAATGACGACGGGGATTGCCAACCGCGCGATCGTCCAAAGGAGGGCGGCGAAGAGCGCCAGCGACAGGGAAACCCACTGTCTCCTAAGCTCGGTTACTAGCAGGCGCGTACCTGCTTTGAGGTCTAGTTGTTCCTCATTCATGACATAAAAATGTTGGGCCGGAGGCAATGACCTAGTGTAGCGAGTAGCCGCACGAGCCGGAAGGGCAGTTGTGTGGCGCGGTTCACGTGTGGGTGTGCTGTTCCCGTGCGCGTGCTATGCTGCATGTAAGGCGAACGTGAGCCGATGGCCACCTCGCATTGCTGGCCGCCCGAACGAGGTGGACCAGGCCCATCGAGACACAAGGATGTTGTCATGGCTACCCTCTTCGTTGGAAACCTATCCCCGGATGTGAATGAGGGTGACTTGCGCCACGTATTCGAGGAGTACGGCAGAGTGACCTCTGTCCGGCACGTGACACGCAAGCGCTTGGCCTACATCGAGCTTGACGAGAAGGCGGCTGAATCGGCTGTGGCCGGCCTTACGGGTACGCAACTCAAGGGGCGCACGCTTGATGTCGTCATTGACCGCGCTGGCGGGGGAAAGCCGCGGAAGCGCCGCCGACGCTAGCGAGCTACTACAGCCCGTAGTAGGCCATCAGACAAGCCCCCTCCACAAAGAGGTCTCAAGAGTCGTTGCCGCTGTTGGCGGTGTCCTATGCGGCGCGCCGCCCACAGCCGCTATCTGCTGGTTAGGCCGCGCGTGCGTAAGGCACGCCGAGTTCGGCGCAGGTTTCGGCGAGGCGCTGGCTCGTCGCTGCGAGGCTCGTCTCACGCTGCAACGCGGCGAGGATCTGGAGCGTGGTCATGCCAGAGATGGGCGGATGCTGCGCGCACTGGCGAATGCGGCGATACCCGCCGCTGTGCCGGAGCACGAACCTGCGTAGCGCCCAACTGTTGAGCTGGTCCGCGAGGCGCCCGGCATCAGGGATGGCGCCAGGCGCTGTCGGCCCCGCCGGGGTGTCGGCGGCTCTGCGCGCGGGCCGGATGGCGTGCCGGACGTCGCCGGCGAGTGCGGCCGCCAACAACAGGAACGGGAGGCCAACGAGCAGGAGGCGGCCCGGCCACGACTCGGCGAAGCTGAGGAGGTAGCCAGCGTAGGGAACCCTGTAGACAACCTTTTCGCCTGAGCCCGAAAAGATGACGGGTTGGACGTCGGGGGCGCTGCTCTGGTCACCCTGAGTGATAAACGCGAGCTGGCCGTCCACTGTCACGACATCGACGATGCGGTGGAGCACCGGCCGGCCACCTTGGACGTCGCGGCGGACGATGACGTCGCCGATCTCGAGGCTGCGCGGGCTGGAGGGCTTGGTGACCGCCGCATCACCGACGCTGAGCGTGGGCTCCATGGAGCCACCATCGATCGCGTAGGTGTGATAGCCGGCCAGGCTGGGCACAGTCGCGGCAGCGACCAGGGCGAGCGCCGCAAGCAGGACGCCAAAGGTAGCGAAGAAGAAGGCCCGCGCCAGGCTTCTGAGCGGCGCTGACCGTACGAGGGGATTGAGCGCCCTCGTCCGGTCAGGCGCGGGAAGTCCGGTGTCTGCTCTGGCCGCCCGCTCTTGCCTAATCGCGTCGAGCGTGCGGCCGTGCGTGTCGTTCAACAGCTATCCCTGCCTTCGAGGGTATAGCGGCGCGCTTTCAGATGTAGTCAGGAAAGTCCTCATATTACAGCGTAGGCAGGAGCAGATCGTGTAGGATGCGGTCGCCAGGTGGCGAAAATCGGACCAGCACAGGAGGTCGAGATGCGCATTTCTGTTTCGCTCGGTATGGGGCGCGAAGATTGGGATGGGGCGAGCACGTACATCGTCGAGGCGGAGCGCCTCGGCGTAGACGACGTGTGGTCCGCTGAGGCGTGGGGCTACGATGCGATCTCGCCGCTCGCCTACATGGCGGCGCAGACGTCAACGATCCGGCTGGGGACGGGCATTGTGCAGTCCGGCACGCGTACGCCGGCGCTTTTGGCGATGACGGCGATGTCGATGGCGTCGCTCTCGCGGGACCGGTTCGTGCTGGGCCTGGGGGCGAGCGGCCCGCAGGTGGTGGAGGGATGGCACGGCATATCGTTCAAGCGGCAGATGACGCGCATGCGGGAGTTGATCGAGATCGTGCGGCTCGCGGAGGCGGGAGAGCGCGTGAGCTACTCCGGGAAGATCTACACGCTGCCGCTGCCCGGCGGAGAAGGGAAGGCGTTGCGTTCCAGCGCGCCCGCGCGCAAGCCCGTGCCGATCTACCTCGCGACGTTGAGCCCGAAGAGCCTGCAAATGACGGGCGAGCTGGCGGACGGCTGGCTGGGCACATCGTTCTTGCCGGAGCGGGCGGACGTGTTCTTCGATGACATTAAGAAGGGCGCGGAGAAGGCGGGCCGTTCGATGAGCGAGATCGACCTGCAGGCGGGCGGGGCTGTGGTATTTGGGGACGACGTGGAGGAGATGATCCCGCCGCGGAAGGCCGGGCTAGCGTTCACGCTGGGCGCCATGGGGTCGCGCGAGCACAACTTTTACAACGCGGCGTTCCGCCGTGCGGGGTACGAGGATGTGGCGGCTGAGGTGCAGAACCTCTGGCTGGATGGGAAGCGCGAAGAGGCTCGCGAGCTGGTGCCCGACGAGCTTGTGTTGAAGACGAACCTGCTGGGGACGGACGACATGGTGAAAGATAGGATCCGCGCTTATCGCGATGCGGGCGTGACGACGCTACGCGTCGAACCGGCAGGGCGCGATCTCAAGGAGCGCCTCGACACGTTGGGGCGGCTAATCGATTGTGTGAAGGCTGTCGCCTGAACCTGCGGTTCAGCTTCGCCTGTCCACCTGACCGAAGGTCAGATGGACAGTTCTCCTGTGGCGAACTGCACGCTTAGTGCTATCGCCGTCCTGCCCAGGCTTCGCGCTCGTCGCCGTTGGGGTCGTTGGCGACTGCCGTCTCGTCTCCGAACACCATTGTGGCGCGTTCTGCGCTCTCATAGGCCGGCCATGGGCGCGTTTCCGTGCCCGGGTCGCCTGTGCGGATGAACGACGTCCACGCGGCGTGCATGGAGTCAGCGACGTGCTGCGGCGATGGGCCCTCGCCGAGGAAGACGTTGACTCCGCCGCGGTCGAGGTTGTCGAACGCGAAGGGTATCTCCAGCGCATGCGTGCTCTTCAACGTGCCGTTGAAGGCGCGTGACTCCCACGCGAAGTGGTACATCCACGTCTGAGCGCCGTGTGGCTCGCGCGCTTCAGCGAGCCGGATCGCCGGGATGCGAAACGTGTGATCGGTTGTCATGGCGACGTACAAGTCGCGTGATGTCGCGTCGGGCCGGTTCTGGCGATAGGTGTCGATCATGTTGGGGCTGCCGCCCAGGCGGTCGAGCAGCTTACGGAGCCCCTCGTCATCGATATCTTCCGGCGCGCCCCAGAGCGTGGTTTCGTCCTTGTTGGAGCCGACAACGACAGGCACGTCCTTGGACGCGCCGTCGCGAACGAGATCGATCGGAAGCTTGGGCAGGACGGCGCCGTCGATCGTGGGATAAAAGGCACCGATGGTTGTGCCGAGGCCCTTGGGACGCTTGAGCAACTCCAAGGCGACCTTGTCTTGGGCCTCAAGGATGCTCTCTACGGGGGCGGTCTGAATGTCCTCGATCGTCGTGGCCTCGAGCTGCTCAAGGAGGATGTCCGTCACGATGTTGGACGCCTCCGAGGGTAGGGCGTGATGGGCGGCGCCGCTCTGAGCGATGGCGCGCTGGAAGAGGCCGGTTGCCATTGGGGAGGCGAGCAGCGAGCCGACGCTAAAAGCGCCCGCGGACTCGCCCGCGATGGTGACGTTCTCGGGGTCGCCGCCGAATGCCTCGATGTTGTCGCGGACCCACTTGAGCGCCTCGATCTGATCGAGGATGCCATTGATGCCGGACGCCGCGAAGTCGTCGCCGAAGCGCGCAAGGTGCGCGAAGCCGAGTGCGGCGAGGCGATAGTTGATGCTGACGACCACGATGTCGCCGTTCGCGGCGAAGCGGGCGCCGTTGTACCAGGGAGTGCCGCCCTGGCCGGTCTTAAAGGCGCCCCCGTGGATCCAGACGAGGACGGGCCGCTTGCGGTCATCGACGGCGGGCGTCGAGATGTTCAGCGTGAGGCAGTCTTCGTCCCAGCGAACGGCCACGCTGTTCGTGAGGCCGGTGCCTGCAAGCTGGGGCGCGGCTGGGCCGAACTTCTGGGCCGGCCTGACGCCAGACCAGGGCTCGTGAGGCTGGACGGCGCGGAAGCGCAGCTCTCCCACGGGAGGCTCGGCGTACGGGATGCCCGCGAACAGCAGGACGCCCTCTTTCTCGCGTCCCTCTACCTTGCCGTTCCGTGTGGTTGCGACCGTGGCTGTTGTGACCATACAGTTGCGCCTTCCGTTATCGGCCTGCCTAGAATGCGTCGTCGTTATTGTCAGCTCGGCGGCTAGATTGTAGCATTCCCGGCTCGTCCCAGACCGGCTCATGCGTTCCCAGTGGCACAGCCGGCAGCTCCCAGCGTGGCTGTGTTTCCGACATTTCCAGCACGGGACCTAGATGGGAGAGCTTCCCGCGTGGCGTCTCCGAATCGATCATGGCGGGTGCGACCGTCTCGTCGGTGACGCCCGGCCCGCTGCCCGTCGTGCGGCCCAAACCTTGGAGCCACATGGCCGTGCGAGAGAGCGACACGCGCACGTGATAGCTGCCGCCTTCTCGCGAGCGGCGGGCGAGCGCCACGATCGTCCCGAGGGCGGCGAGATAACCGGTCGTGTAGTCGGTAGCGGCGGCAGGGAGGAGGCGAGGGCGATCGTGGCCATGCTCGGCGGCGATGCCCGTGACGGTCTGCGCGAGCTGTTCCCATCCCGGGCGCCCCTGCCAGGGCCCTGTGTGGCCGTAGCAGTTGATTGACGTGTAGACGAGGCCGGGCCGCAGGTCGTGGAGGGCCTCAGGCCCGAAGCCGAGGCGCTCCATCGCGCCCAGGCGGTAGCCCTGCCCGAAGACGTCGGCTTCGCGGACGAGGTCGCGGAGGCGGCCTGCCTCCGCCGGGTCCTTGAGGTCGAGGTGGGCGCTGCGCTTGCCGTGGCCCGTGTCCATCACGAAGGCAGGCACGTTCGGCAGACCGGGCGAATCGATGCGGAGTACGCTGGCGCCGTGCGCGGCGAGCGTGCGTCCGCAGGTGGGCCCGGCGAGGACGCGTGTGAGGTCGAGCATGCGGACGCCGGAGAGCGGCCGATCGCCTTCCTCGAACGGCTCGGGTGGGCTGTCGCCGACGCGGATGACGTCGACCACCGGGCGTTCGGCGAGCGCGATGGCCTGGGGATGCGATGACCACTGATCTTCGGTACGGACCATCGCGCCGCAGAGGCCGCGCCGGCCGAATTCGTCCTCCAGCGGCTGCGCATCCCAGGTCGCCACAGACTTGGCGACCGCCTCTGGCGTGGCTTCGCACGAGAGCAGGTCGAGGATGCCATCGAGGTTCTTGGGGAAGCCACGATGAACGAGGAACCAGCGATCGTCGCGAGTGCGGTAGAAGTCGGTGAGGCCGGGGTCGCGGAGAGGAGTGTCAGCGTTCGAGAGTCGCTGGAACATGAAGCTGATGAGTGAGGCGGCCGCGAGCGGCACTTGAACCCGGACGTCCTGGCTCCGGCCGGTTCGGAGTTGCCAAACGTCCGCTATCGCGACGCCGACGGCGGCAAGCGCCGCGGCAGCGGCATCGCCGATGCGGAAGCGGGTCTGCAGGATGGGGTCGCGGCCGACGATCTCGACACGGCCGCCAGGTTCCGGCAGGCCGAGGGTCGATGTGAGTGAACGGAGGGCGTCGGCGGGCATGTGAACTCGCTGGAGATTGTACAGGATCGGGCGGGGCCGATACTCTAGCATCGGAGCGCCAATCAGCCATGGAACTCGTACGGTTTCAGAACGTCGTCAAGGACTACGGCCATGTGGCCGTGCTTGAGGACGTCTCCTTCAAGGTCACGTCCGGCCAGAAGGTGGGGCTGGTTGGCCCAAACGGGTCCGGAAAGACCTCGATCCTGCGCATGCTGGTTGGCGAGGAGCCGACGAGTGGTGGCGTCATCCGGCGCGCGCCCGGGCTGAAGGTTGGCTACGTGCCACAGCGCGTTGAGCACGACGGGCGCGCGACGGTCATCGGCACGGTGCTCCGTGAGCACGACGAGTTGGAGCGGGCGCTGCGCGGCGCGGAAGAGCGTCTCGCCTCGGCCGCGAGCGACGAGCTGCCTCTGGCGGAACGCGCGTATGAGGAGGCGCTGGAGGCATACCAGCAGGCGGGCGGCGATCGCGTGCCGTCGCGGGCGATCGGGATGCTCGACTCGCTGGGGCTCGCGGGGAGGAGCGAGGAGCTGGTGGGGACGCTCTCCGGCGGCGAGAAGAACGTGCTGTCGCTGGTTCGGGCGCTGCTGGCCGAGCCGGAGTTGCTTCTGCTCGACGAGCCGGCGAACCATCTCGATTTCGAGGGGCTGGACTGGCTAGAGGGCTTCCTGGCGAGCTATCGGGGCGCAGCCTTGATCGTTTCGCACAACCGCTACCTGCTGGACCGGGTCGCCGGCCAGATCCTCCACCTAGAGGGCGGCCGTGTGCGCCAGTACGCCGGGAACTACACCGCCTACCGCACGACACTGCTGCGCGAGAAGATCTCGCAAGGGCGTGACTACGTCGTGAACCAACGGCGGCTGGCGCAGCTTGAGGAGCTGGTGATGCGTTTCGAAGTGATGGCGCATCGCACAGGTGACGCATCGTGGGGCAAGCGGTTGCGGGCGCGCAGGTCTCAACTGTCCCGCGAACGCGCGCAGGCGGTCGAGAAGCCGACTGAAGAGGCGAGTTCGATGCGGCCGCGCATCGATGCGGAGGAGAGCCACGCCAACGTGGCGCTGCAGGTGCGGGGTTACAGCAAGGCGTTTGGCGACCTGGTATTGCTGGAGGACGCGGAGTTGGACATCTCCGCGGGCGAGCGCGTGGCGCTGATCGGGCCGAACGGGAGTGGCAAGACAACGTTCTTACGTGACGTGATGTCTCAGGGCGCTTGGGACCATCCGACCATCCGCATCGGCCCGAGCTTGAGCGTCGGCTACTGCGCGCAGGAGCAGGAGGTGCTGAACGAAGAGCGAACGGTCTTCGACCAGATCTTTCACGATGCCAACATCTCGCGCGACGACACATACACGGTGCTGGCGCGATACATGTTCGGGCCGGACGATTACGAGAAACGCGTAGGCGACCTCTCCGGTGGCGAGCGGAACCGCTTGCAGTTGGCGATGGTGCTCACCAAGAACCCGAACTTCCTGATCCTTGATGAGCCGACGAACCACCTGGACATTCCGGCGCGTGAGGCGATCGAGGACTTGCTGTCCGATTTCAAGGGCACGATCCTGCTGGTGTCCCACGACCGCTACTTCTTGGATAAAGTCGCGGGTCGCGTCGTCGAACTGCGGGACAAGAAGCTCGTGTCGCACATCGGAAGCTTTTCTGAGTACTGGGCCGACCGGCAGGCGGCGCCGCGGCCGGAGCGCGCGCGGGCGGCAACGCGTGGCCGGCG
>JADFRJ010000070.1 GCA_022561355.1 Chloroflexota bacterium
GCCGCTTCGCGCCCATCAGCGCGCCCAGGCCGCCCCGCGCCGCGTGCCGCGTGGGCCGGCCCTCAGGGTCGTTTACGGCGATCGAAGCCGCGCCGAGCTGCTGCTCGCCCGCCGGCCCGATGCACACGACGTTCGTCGTTCGCTCGTTGTCGCCCAGCAGCCGTTCGACGGTCTCGTACGTACCGAGGCCGGCCAGGCCATCGGGAGCGGCTTCCAGCCGCGCTCCTGAACTGTCGATGTACAGCACGCGCCACGCATCATCCGGCGGTGCGCCCTCGATAATCGTCGCCTTGATGCCCAAGCGTGACAGCCTGTGCCCCAGCGTCCCGCCCACGTTCGCCTCCTTGCAGCCGCCCATCAGCGGGCTCTTGCCCCCGAACGACGTCCTGCCGGACGTCGTCGCCGCCGTGCCGCCCAGCAGCCCAGGCGCCATCACCAGCTTGTTGTCCGGCCCCAGCGGGTCGCAATCCGCCGGCACTTCGCGCAGCACGATGCGCGACGTCAGCGCGCGGCCGCCCAACGATGCGTACTCCTGTGGCGCTCCCTCGTGAGAAGCGTCCAGGCTGGCCATGTTGACGCGGAGAATCGTTCGCATGATCAAGACTAAGAGCCCGTTGGCGCGTTCAATGCGCGCCTCTAGATCTCGATACTGTCGCCGACGCGGATCTCGCCGTCGGTCAGGATGTCGGCGCGCAGCCCACCTCGGCTCACAAGCGCCTCCTTCACATTGGCATCCGGAAACGAGACCTTGCATGGCTCGCACAGGCGGACGCCGCGCAGGCGTACGCCGCCTACGCGGAACTCCCTGTCGATGAGGTCGTTGAGCGCGACTCCACGGGTCACGATATTCCGGCGCGTGTCCTTGTAGTCCAGCTCGCATCCACAGTCGCGTGCCACGGCATCGATGGCTTCCGACTCGATGAGCGTCACCGCGCGGCCGGCTCCGGGGCTGTTGGAGAATGTGCCTGCGTTGTTGAAGTAGCGATCACCCTCCAACCCCCGCCCAGCGACCGCGCGCACCTGATCGGTCGAGGCTGTCGCGTCACCGCCGGCCCGCGCGATACTGATCAAGACTACGGTGCCGTCTGCCATTACTGAGGCTCCTAGCGTTACGATTCTGCGGAATTGACCAAGTGAATTGAGTATAAATTGTGCGCGGAGAGGACACAAGCGAAGCCGCGGTATACTGCCGTCATCTCCGTAGCACCTCGGACCTGGAAGGAGTGGGCCGTGACGAAGAAGAGGCAAGGCGAGCCGTGGATGTCCGCCGCCGGCTACGGCCGCCAGCTCCCCCAGTTCTGCGTCAACCTGATCGTGCGCGACGTCCCGCGGTCGATTTCGTTCTACAGCACCGTGCTGGACGCGTCCGTCCACTACTTCGACGCCGATTTCGCCGCGATCCGTGTCCTCGGCCAGGAGCTGATGCTCCACGCCGACCACACCTACGACGGCCATCCTTGGTATGGCAGCCTATCCGACGACAGTGACCGCGGCCTTGGCGCCGAGATGCGCCTCTTCGGCATCGACCCGGATGCGGTGGAAGCGAGGGCCAGGGAAGCCGGCGCCACGGTCGTCGTGCCTGCCGCCGACAAGGCCCACGGCTGGCGGGAGGTCATGATCGCGGACCCGGACGGCTACCTCTGGGCGGCCGGCCAAGCCAACTGACCGCTGGCGATCTAAAGCAAGGCGGTCCTTCGCTATACTACCCGCGATATGCTCCGCGTTTTGCCACACAGAGCCTTCATCGAACCAGCGGTCAGCGTAGACCGAGTAGCCGCATCGGGCGCTGCGTCGGGGGCCGATTCGACCGCCATCCTGCGCGTCGATGGGCTGCTCTGCAGCCTTTGCGCCGCGAACGTCCGCAACCGCCTCCAGACGATCGATGGCGTCTACGAGGCCCACGTCAGCCTGAGCGACAGCGAAGCCACCGTCCGCTTCGACAGCGAGCGCGTCCACACCGACGCGTTCGTGTCCGCAGTCGAGGCAGCCGTCGTGCTGCGGCCGGTACGGCGCTGGCTCGCGAAGCTGGGAGGGCAGAGCGGATGAAGATCGGCGCGCACGTCGGCGCGTCGGGCGGACTGATCACCGCGTTCGAGCGGGCGCAGGACATCGGCGCCGAAGCGATCCAGATCTTCGGCGCGCCCCCGCAGATGTGGCGCCGGCGCAAGATCCGCGAGGAAGAGTGCGAAGCCTTCCGCGCCGGCATGGAAGAGACCGGCATCGAGCCCGTCTTCCTGCACGGCCCCTATCTGATCAACCTCGCGACCGACAAGCCAGAGCAGCTCACCAAGTCCAAAGACGCGCTCTCCGCCGATGTGCAGCTCGCCTCCGCTATTGGCGCCAAAGGCGTGATCTTCCATGTCGGCTCGCACAAAGGCGCCGGCTTCGAGAAGGTGCTGCCGCAGATGGTGGCGGCCCTGCAAGAAGTGCTCGACGGCACGCCGGACGACGCCTGGATCATCCTGGAGAACAGCGCCGGCCAAGGGGGCAGCGTCGGCTCCAAGCTCGCGGAGCTGGGCGCGATCATCAAGGAGGCCAACAGCCCCCGGCTCAAGGTCTGCCTGGACACGGAGCACGCCTACGCCGCCGGCTACAACCTCGCCGATCCTAAGGGGATGGACGATGCGATGTCCGAGTTTGACCGCGAGATCGGCCTCGCGCAGCTGGTCGCCGTCCACGCCAACGACTCCAAGATCGAGCTGGGCGGCGGCGTCGACCGCCACGAGAACATCGGCAAGGGCTACATCGGCCGCAAGGGGTTCGAGGTGATCATGGCCCACCCCGCGTTCGCGGAGCTGCCGCTCCTGCTGGAGGTGCCGGGCCTGGAGGACGAAGGTCCGGACAAACCCAACGTCAAGCTCCTCAAGAGCATTCGCAAGAAGGTAACGAAGAGCTAGCCCTACTTCTGAGTAGGCCTACTTGGTGGGGAGCACGCTGACGCCGTAGTGCTCCTCCAGCAGCTTGATGAACGCGATGGCGGGGCGGCTGAGCGGCCTGCCCCGGCGGTAGATCAGCGCCACCTCTCGGCGTGGCATCGTCATCTTCTTGATCTCGATCTCGCGCAGTTCGCCACGCTCCACCTCCTGAGCCACGGCGACGCGCGGCAGCATCGCAATACCGAGGCCCACCTCCACCATCTTCTTCGTCGCCTCCATATTGTCCAGCTCCATCGCCGGCGACACAGGCAACCCCGCCCCCCGCAGCGCGTTGTCCACCAGTGCGTAGTAGCTGGAACCGCGATTGAACATGATCAAGCGCCGCGTCGCGAGGTCCTCGATGTCCACCGATCCCCGTTCAGCGAACGCATCGTCGGCGGCCGTGACGAGGATCACGTCGTCGCTGTAGAGAGGTATCGTCTCGACCTCAGGATGGGTGGTGCCGCGCTCCAGCCCCATCTGCACCTCGTCCGCGAGCACCATCTGCACGATCTGTTGCGAGTAGTCCGTCCGCACCGAAACATCGAGTCCCGGATAGCGCGAACTGAACTCCTTCAGCAGCGCCGGCAGGACGTAGGTGCTGATCGTCGGCGCGGCCCCTAGCCTTAGCGTCCCCAGCTCCAGCTTACGCAGCGACTGCACGGCGTCCTTCCCGTCGTGCAGCGCCTTCAGGACGCGTTGCACGTGAGGCAGAAACGACTCGCCCACCTCGGTCAGCCGCACGCCGCGTCCGTTACGCTCGAACAACGACTCGCCTAGGTCGCGCTCCAGCGCCTGGATCCGAGCGGTCACGGATGGTTGAGTCAGGCCAAGCGCTTCCGCAGCACGGCTGAAGTTACGGTGTTCCGCCACCTGCAGGTAGGCCTCAAGCTGGCCAAGGTCCATAAAGCTCCCCTTTCCATCGAAGGTTTCTATGGAACCGATAGGCTAGTATAGCATCGACGCCCCTCGACCGTCGATACGGCCGCAGCGTATAATCGTTTACAGGTAAGGAGAGAGCGAACGTGCCAAAGAACAGATCCAGCAGAAGAGGCCGTAAGGGCCGCAAGCCGGCCGCTAGGCCCCCCATCGGCCAGCAGGCCACGCGCGTCGTCGCGCAGCCTATTGCCGTCGCAGCAGCTGGCGAAGCGCCGGCGGCGCCCCGCGAGAGGACCGCCGTCTCGAAGCTCACGCGGCGCGACTATTCCTACGTCCGCCGAGATCTACGGCGGCTGTTCATCTTGGCTGGGGCGGTGCTGATCACGATCGTCGTGCTCTCCTTCTTCCTGCCCTAGCGGAACGCGGCTAGCGCAACCTTCCCACAGCAACAACGATCGCGAGGCCAAACGCCAAGAGGCCAAACATGTCGCGCAGCAGGATGTCGTCAATCTCCCAGTTTCGAAGCGAAATCAAGATTGTCCCACGGACGACGAACGCCAACACCACCCCTGCGCTTGCAAGAACTTGAACTTGCACTCCCACCTTGCGGTTCGTCGCGATGCTCACGGCCTCACCGATCACGTAGCCAGCGCCTCCGCCTACCATAAGGCCGATGAAACCGAAGGGAATGACGCCCCAGATCGCGCCAGCGACCGCGCCCACCACGAGCGCCGCCCCCAACCCGCGCGCCACGTACGCGATGCTGAGCTCATACTGCGGCAGGCGTTTGAGGTTCGCGCACTCCCGGCAGCGCACGCCAACGGGCGTGTGGTGCAGGCACTTGGGGCAGATGGGTGTCTCGCACTTGCCGCACGCAAGCTCTGTTTCGACGGATGAGTGGGTAGCACACTGCATGACGATTCTGAAGCCGGGGCTTCACATACAGCCTATCACGCGCACGGGCTGCCTCATCCCAATCTTCGCGCCTTTCCGTTCAGGCGGTATTAGGTTTCCCCCTACTACATTGGGGTCATCACACGTCGATACTCCTTCAAACAGGGGTGTCAATTCAGCGGTTCTGGATGAAGCCGCAAAAGGGAAACAGCTAGTAGGAGTCAGGATCCGTACGAGACGCAGCCTAAGATACTTTTCACAATACCCCTATTGGAGTACACCGCACGGCCGATACTTGAACCAGAGACGTGGTGTGAAATAGGGGGCAACGGCCCCATACACACTCCGAGAAAGGCAAACCTGCCGAAAGGCGGGGACGCAAAGCCTCGGGTCTAACGCCCCAGCGGGCTAGGACAGCCGGGCCGCCGAAGAGCAAGCGGTTATCGCGCCTCACATATCAGTGTCGTCTGTAGGCGGACAGCAGGCCGTGAGGTCCTAGGAAGGAAGGGGCACGACATGATGAAGAGGATCCTCATTCTGACGATGGTCATCGGGCTCATCTCAGGAATCGGAGCGATGAGCGGTCTCGCCGTCTTCTCCGATCAGGAGACCACGACGGGCAACACCTTTGGTTCGGGTAACGTTGACCTGGTTCTCGGCACGACGAGTGCGCTGGTCACCTTCACGAACATGAAGCCTGGCGATACCACCGGGCCGCAATCGCTCGTCGTGACCAACAACGGCTCGATCGATGTCACCTACGTGATGTCTACGACGATGGTCACAGACACGGGCACGCCGCTCCTGGGGGATGCACTGGACCTGACCATATGGGAGGACGTCAACCAGGACGGCTGCGTCGCCCCCAGCACGGGTGACGATAGCGCCGAACTCTACGGCGCCGCCGACCTGAATAACGGCGCAATCGCATCACGCGCTCTGAGTGCCAGTGCGAACGAAACGCTCTGCTTCCAGGTGGACTTCCCCAGCGCGGCCACCGGACCTGAGGGCGCCAGCGCCAACGCGAGCTTCGTCTTCGACGCCACGCAGGCATAACGGAGAGACGGGGCAAGCAGGCCGCGGCCGGATGCCGCGGACGAAAGCAGGGAATGCAAGTGAACAACACGAACGGTGCCACGCTCGAAGCGGTGAGGCGAGAGCGGGCGGCCAGAGCCAACAGCGAAACTCCAGCGACTGACCGGACGAGGGTACTCAATGCCCTCGCCCGGTCAGCGCCAGTTAGAAGCCTGGCGCGTGCCTGCTCCTTCGCCGCCTTTGGCGTCCTGCTGGTCGCGCTTGGCTTGGTCGCCACCGCGACCTTGCCCAGCCTCTTCGGGTACCATACCTACACGATCGATGGCGGCTCCATGGAGCCCACGCTCAGTGTCGGTGATGCCGCCGTCACGAAGCCGTCCAGCCCGCGCAGTCTCGAGGTTGGTGACGTGATCGTCCGCCGCGATACCCGGGGCGGCCAGCCGGTCCTCCACCGCATCGTTGAGATCGTCAGCGTAGACGGCCAGCTCGCGTTCATCACTCAGGGCGATAAGAACAACGCGCCTGACGTCCAACCCGTGGTCCTCGCCGGCACCGGCGACAAAGTGATCTACAGCGTTCCATACGCCGGCTACATCCTCAACTTCGGAACGAGCACGCTTGGACACATTCTGCTTCTTGGAGCGCCGCTTGCACTTCTTGCTGCGATTTCTCTCTACGAGAAGCTGCCATTGCGGCGCAAGCATGTGCAGCAGGAATCACTTCAGCGATTCGCCCAGACCCCCAGGCCGACAGGCGGCCTTACCCTTGTGCCCCAGAGACTCCTCTTTCAGCCTGCGAGCAAACCTATGCGGCTCTCACTGATAGACATATCCGACTTCCGCAGGCTCATGAACGCAGTACGCACGCTGAGCGACTTCCCCGCCGCGAAGCGTGCCTCCCTCATTGGGTTCAAGCACGGTTGCGCAGTCCTGGAGGTGGCGCTTCGTGTCCCCTTGCACGCCGGTGAGATCGCGGATGAGTTGCAAGGCGGCACCGGATATCACATTTTGATCGAAGAGGCTCGGCCGGACATGCAGCGCTTGCGCCTTCGTTTCATTGAGCCGGCCGCCCAACGGCCCTTCGCCCATGCAGCGTAGGGTGGATGCAGTTCGATGCGTATTGCTAGCGTAGTTCTTCTCCTTACCGGCCTCGCCGTTGCGGTAGGTGGCTACCTGGCCAGAGATGGCGTCGCCTTGTTGACCGATCAGGCCACCGTCACCGGCAACACGTTCGTCTCGGACGACTGCTTCCTCAACAACGACACAGGCTTCCTTGACCAACTGAGACGACGGCGCGTAACCAGCCCGGCGGCGCGTCCGCACGAACCGGGAGAGCGACGCGTTGCGTAACCTCAGCGCCTTGCTCTTCCTCGCCAGCTTGGCGGTGGCGCTGGTGTTTCTGGCTGAGATGGCGCGAGGCGGCATGGCGGCCTTCACCGACCAAGCATCGGTCACAGACAACACATTTACCTCTGCCGCTTGCTTCCAGACCTGCCAAACATTCGGCGCTGTAGCCGACACCTACGTGAAGGAGGACAAGGGAGGCGACGACAATTTCGGCACCGACGTCGAACTAAAGGTGAAAAGCGAATCCGGTAAGGTGAAGCGGTCGCTGGTCGCCTTCGACGTCTCATCGATTCCTTCTGGCTCCACGGTCAGCTCGGCCACCCTGACGCTCTGCGTATCCGTAGACCCGCCATCCGGCTCCCAGGGCCGGACCGAAGAACTTCGGCCGGTCACATCGTCCTGGGTAGAGACAGCGGTCGTTTGGAACGACCAGCCCAGCGTGTCGGCAGCGGTGACGGACACGATCACGGTGCCCACCACAGCACAGTGCCTTACCTTCAGCGTGACCGCTGATGTCCAATCGTGGGTGGACGGCACTACCAACAACGGCTGGCGTCTCGGCGATGAGAGCGAAGGCTCCGGCAGCGGCGACGTGAAGTACCGCAGCCGGGAGAACGCAACCGCCAGCGAGCGGCCAAATCTGGACGTGATCTACACGCCACCTTAGCGCCGCCAGCATTACCAAGCTGCGCTCTACAAAACGCACATATGTTCTTCTACGTTTCGCTCTAAGCAGGGGCAGGCCCGACTGAAGCTAAGATCAGGGTTGCCCCTTATATCGCTTCCCCCGCCCTGGCGGGACACTGTCAAAGACGGCTCCATGGGTAGAAAGCGTGCGAAGAGAAAACGGCAGGCTGACCGAAGCCGGTCAGCCGAAGGTGTGATCCCAAGCCTCTCAGGAGCCAGAACGATGCTCCAACTGGCAAGGCCCTTGGAGCCATACCTGATCGTCTTCGTGGCTAGCGCCTGCGTCTTGATCATCGAGATCGTGGCCGGCAGGATCCTCGCCCCCACGATCGGCGTCTCGCTCTACACATGGACCAGCATCATCGGCATCGTTCTGGCGGGGATCAGCGTTGGTAACTACCTAGGCGGTCGCATGGCCGACCGCTATCCCTCACAGACCACGCTCGGGCTCATCCTACTGGCGGCGAGTATCTCCAGCCTGACCGTCCTCTACTTAATCGGAGCCGCCTCGGACGCGTCTGAAGGGCTGCCTCTCCAGTGGCGAATCATGTTCCTAACAGCCGCCCTGTTCTTCCTACCCAGCTTGATCCTGGGCATGGTGACGCCGGTGGTGATCAAGCTCAGGCTGAAGGACCTGGACAACGCCGGCAACGTGGTGGGCAAGATCTACGCCCTCTCAACCGTTGGCAGCATCTTCGGAACGTTTATCACAGGCTTCGTGCTGATCCAGTGGATCGGGTCGCGAGAGACCATCCTTCTGGTCGCCCTGGTGCTGTTCGTGATGGCCTTGAGCCTCGGCAACCTGTGGCGCGCGAAGGCGGCCAGCGTTCCGTTGGTCGCCGTCTTCGTGGCCTTGGGGAGCTTCAGTTTCTCCAGCGGCACGCTTGATTCCAATTGCACGCTGGAGAGCAACTACTACTGCATCCGTGTGACTGACGCCGAGGTCGAAGGGGGCCAGTTTGTGAAGGTGCTCCACCTGGACAATCTACTCCATAGCTTGGTTTCGCTTGAGAACCCTAGCCTGTTGGTATACAGCTATCAAGAAATCTTCGCAGAGCTAGCGACCTACGTAGCCCAACAGAACCCTAGCCCCCGCGTCCTGTTCATCGGAGGCGGTGGATACACCATGCCTAGACACCTCGAGGCGATTTACCCCCAGAGCACGCTGGAGGTGATCGAGATCGACCCCAAGGTGACTAGGGTAGCGTTCGAGTACCTTGGGCTTCGGCCGGACACCGAAATCGTGACCTACAATGAGGACGCGCGCATGGCGGTGCCTAAGCTGCCCCGCAGCCAATATGATCTCGTCATCGGCGACGTCTTCAACAGCGATGTTTCCGTTCCGTTCCACTTAACCACCAGGGAGTTCAACGAGCAGATCCGAACGCTGCTCAAGGACGGCGGCATCTACGCGGTGAACGTGATCGATAAGCTCTATAGCGGAAAGTTTCTCAACGCCTACGTCAATACCCTGCAAGTGACGTTCCCCTATGTGTACATCCTTAAGAACGACGCGAGGTGGGATGATGACCTGTTGCAGACCTACGTGGTGGTGGCGTCCAGACAACCTCTGTCTCGGGGCGCCTTAGAACGCGCGAACGTGGAGACAGGACGCGCCGAGACCGTCAGCCGCTTCATGCCGAAGGATACGATAGGGTCCTGGCTGGATTCCTCGGAGGCCACCCTGCTGACAGACAACTTTGCTCCGGTGGACAACATGCTGGCTCCCATCTACCTGGCGCGGGATAGCTCCGCGACCAAGAACGAGAGTGAAGCGAAGCGGCACTACAACGCGGGCGTTGAGCTGGAAGGGCAAGGAGCGTTGCAAGAGGCTTTGGAAGAGTACACCCTAGCGATCGAGTTGACTGACTTCGCCCAAGCCCACAACAACCGCGGCGCCGTCTACGCCAGAATTGGCCAGGCCGAGCGGGCCATCCAGGACTACGACGAGGCGGTGCGCCTTGAGCCACAGTATGCCCTGGCCTACTTCAACAGAGGCGCCGCCTACCTAGACTTGGGCCAGTTCCAGCGGGCGATCGACGACCTGGACGAAGCCACCCGACTCGATACAGGGCTAGCCGGAGCTTACGCTAGCCGGGCAGTCGCATACACCGCCTTAGGCGAGGACGCGCAAGCCGCGGCGGACATCGACAGGGCTCTGGAACTGGGCTTCGACGCCGCCGTCCTGATGGAAGAGATCGACAACTTCGGCAACGAGCGCTAGCGCGTCCGCTCGTTGCCGAGGCGAAGGAGCGCTTCGATCGATGCCTCCGGCACGGGCGTGTGCTGCCCGCCGGGGAACGGCTCGTTCGGGCCGTGGAGGCCGTGGTAGTCGCTCCCGCCTAGTGCCAGCAGGCCGTGCTTCTCGGCGAGTTGGCGCAGCCGCTCGACTTCGTCCGGCGCGTAGTCTTTGTAGTAGACCTCCATCGCGACCATGCCTGCCGCCTTCAGCTCCGCGAGCATGTCATCGATGTTCTCTAGGTCGCGCGGATGGGCGATGC
>JADFRJ010000277.1 GCA_022561355.1 Chloroflexota bacterium
GGCGATGGCGTGGACGAGCAGACCGGCGCTCGCCGCGAATGGTCCAACGCCCGCATGCCCGTCAAGGAGACGCGGGGAGTCCCCGCCTTCGTGATCGAGCACCGCTTGCCAGCGGACGCTCTGCCCGTGGCGCCCTCGACCAGTCCCGCAGGCACCGCCGTGCACGCCGTCGACCACGTTGTGGTCGCCTCGTCGCACATGGCAGCCTGCCTGCGGCTGTGGCACGAGACGCTGGGCCTCGATCTCCGGCTGACGTTGGACCGCAACGGCCGCTCGCTCCACTTTCTGCTCATGGGCCAGGCGATCCTGGAGCTCGTCGGCGAGACTGAGCCTGCTCGGCCGGGCGAACGCGACACACTCGGGGGCATCGCATATCGTGTGAAGGACGTGCCAGCCACGGTGGAGCGCCTCCGCGCCGCCGGCGTCGAGATCAGCGACCCACGCGACGGCAACGCACCGGACACCGTCGTCGCCGACCTCAAGCCCGGCTTCTCGCACGATGTCCGCACGCTCTTCATCCAGAAGGAAGTCAAGTGACACAGCCGCCGGATAACTTGGCAGACGTCTTCCACGTCTCTCGAGACGAGGCCTACGCGCGCCAAGCCAAGGAGGAAGCCGCCTACTACGACCAGCCTCGGATGATGGGTATTGACCTGGAGTCTCGTGTGACGGACTCGTATCAAAACGAGATATATACCGGCGACGAAGATATTCCTTGGTATGAGACGATACCCAACTACGGGAGCTTCGAGCGTGGTTGCGCCTTGGGCGCTGGGGGCACCAAGCAACGCACGCGTATCCTCCAGCAAAACCCCAAGCTTCATCTGACAATATATGACATCAGTAAGGAATCGCTTGCGGTCTTGGACCGCGATCTTGCGAGCCAGTTTCCCGGCCGGGTCGTGACGAAGCTGACCGATCTCAATTTCGTCGAGCTGCCAGAGAATTCGTTTGACCTGTTTATCTCATCGGGCTGTCTGCATCACCTGTATAACCTCGAACATGTCGCTTTCCAGATCAATAGGAGCCTGACGCCGGATGGCTACTTCTTCCTTGAGGATTACGTGGGCGAAGCCCGATTTCAGTTCAGCGAAGAGAAGAAGCGCACGTTTGCGGAAGCATTCGCGGAAGCGCAGAGTCGCCAGCGTTCCATCCGGCACTGGCGGATCGCCTGGCCCGATCTTGACGACTGGAACTACAGCCCGTTCGAGGCGTTGCGCTCGAACGAGACCCTCGAAATCTTTCGCCGCTACCTGACCGAAGTCAAGGTTCGCACGGCCGGAGCCATCATCGGCCTTATCCTGCTGTCCGTGCGGCCCCCCGCACCGCTTGGGCGTCCCCTTTCGATCAGGGACGTTTTGCTCCGCCGTGTCGTCTCCTTCAAGTCATGGCTCTTGCGAGAGGGTGGCAGCCAGTTCGAAATCACCAGCAAGTTAGCGAAACAGCTTCTTCCGCTGGACCGCCAAGTCTCTGAGGCCGGGACGCTGACACCGACGAACGGCTTTGCTGTATACAGGAAGCGAGTACAGAATTGAAGATCAAGGGCCTCGACCACATTGTCTTCATCGTTGACAGCTTGCAGGACGCCGCTGCCACCTGGAAAGGGACCCTGGGACTAACGGTCGGTGAGCAGTTGGAGTCGATAGGCCTGCAAGGCGTCCTCGGTCTCCTGCCCGTCGGCGAACCAGACGCTGCCAGCGGCTTCATCGAACTCGCTCAACCCGCCGGTTCCGAAGGCCCGCTGGCGGAGATGTTGGCGGAGCGAGGCGAAGGCATGCTCTCCATCTCGATTGAAGTCGACGATATCGATGCCGCCGTCGCTGAGCTGAAGAGCAAAGGAATCGAAATCGCGGATGTGGTACAAGGCCCCTTGCCGGACAGCCGTGTCGCCCGCCTCGCACCGGGCGCAACGCATGGTGTGCGCCTGCAGCTCATCGAACGGAACTCCTAGCCGCTAGCAGTTTCCGCTAGCGAACACGGCGCCATCGGTGTCCGTCACGCAGACCGAGATCCACGACATGCAGATCTCGTCTACGCAACCAGTTAGCGACCTCTCGCACGATACGAGCCACAGCTCTCCTACCTCCGTTGCCGAGCACGACTCGCTCGCTACGTCATAGGCGGCGTCCTGCTGATTCGTGATCCAGTCGATGCTCGAAGCGATCGCTTCGTCCGCCGAAACCTCCGCCGGTCCCGATACGACCGTCGCTGCTGGTTGCGCGACCACACCGCTCAACTCCGGCGCCGCCAGGAACGCCACGACGGGCTCCGGCTCTACGCAGTTGGCCAGGAACCAGATGCGCTCGCTCGCGCTTTCGTACACGGTTTCATCGATCGCCTCGCAGTTCGCGCGGTTCGGCTCCGCTGCCTCTGGCTCGGGTTCACTCAGTACGACAAGTCCTGCCAAGTCCATGCCCGGCTGCTCCGCCGTGACTACCTGGTTGCTCGTCTCCTCGAGACCCGGCGCCACTACCGGTGGGCCGGCGACCAGCACCTGAGGCTCAGGAAGCGTCGCAGCGTCTTGCGTCAGCAGGCCCCCGGCTACCATCGCGCCTGCCGCTGCCAGAGCGACGATACAGAGGCCCAGCGTCTTCTTGAGGCTCGCG
>JADFRJ010000071.1 GCA_022561355.1 Chloroflexota bacterium
GATACACCCCGGGCTTCAATCTGCGTGCTGGACGGTACCAAGACATGAATGAAGAACGTGTGCACACTGAGATCGCGAACGACGACCTCAATCGAGCCGTCCTCGCCCGCGAACGCGCCAGCGGTGGCAGGACTGTTGAAGGTCACCGTGTTTGTTGTCCCGTCGTTGTCGTAGCCGTTGGCCGCCGCGTACGCTAGCGCCACAGCAGCGGCGTCATCTATGTCGCCGCCCGACTTCAGCTCATAGGCGGCGGCGAGTGCGGCGTGGTCGGCGGCGTTCTGTAGTTGGCGGCGTTCGACGAAATGGAAGCCGGTGTCGATGGCCAGGCCTACCAGGCCTAGCAGCGCCGTTGTGAGCAGCGCGATCATCACCAGCATCTGGCCTCGTTCCCCGCTCAGCCTACTCAGAAAGCTCCTCATGGCGCTGCCTCCCGTTCGGAGTTCAGTCCATCGCCTTGCGTCTCAACTTGCTGTGTTACCAATTGCCGGTGCTCGTTAGCTAAGAAACGCTACTCCACCAGCCGGACGTCAAACGGCTCAACTTGGAGGAAGACACCGTCCGCAGTCTTGGCAGGAGAGCTGTGCATGCCTTCCAGACCGCCGGCGGACCCCTCGAAGTCATGGAGGCCGAAGGTGATCTGGTCGCAGCCGATATAGGCTGACACCGGCACCCTGAACTCGTAGATCATTTCCCATACGAATCCATCGTATTCCGAGTCATACGCTGGATACTGCGGATTGAAGGGAGGCGAGTGTTCCAAGACGTTCTCGCCCGGATCGTCGCCCCAGCCAGTAATGCCGGGATTCTCTAGATTAAACTCGAGCGAGCTGGCAGACTGGTTTGGTCCCGCCACGATTACCTCTCCGTCACCCGCTGCATCGGATACCCAGTCGTTACCGACGGCGCGAAGGTAGTCCTGGATGAAGTCATGCACAGGCGCACCATCGCAACTGATTTGGAAGCGCGCCCGGTCGCTGCCCAGCAGCTTCCCGAATGTGTGGGCGCCGTTACCCCAGCCGGTATTGAAGTCCGAATGGTAGGTGTGATAGCTCTCGGAGGTGCAGAACGCATCCTTCTTGCCCTTGACCTCCTTGGCCAGCACGTGGTCTGGCCCATACGCCGTTTCCACTTTCACCTCAACTCCTCTGCCGACCGCGAGGTCACCAAAGTTGTTCAGACCGCCTCTGTACGTTGTATTCCCGTCAACGTCCACAGTGAACGTCTGTCCATCGGCCTCAACAACGAAGGAGGAACCTCCAATGCTGATAATCGTTCCCTTGATCTTTTCAAGATCGCCGTCCTTGACATCCACCTTGCCTTCCTTGCAGCCGGCGTAGACGTTCTCGTTAGCGACGCCGCCACCCGTGCTAGGCCCGTTCATTCGCAGGGCGAAGTAGTAGTACGAACCGTCGCAGGCGACGAACGCTTCGCCGTAGTCGGCGGACGTGGTAGTCGAAATCAGGCTAGCTACGCTGGTGTAGCCCTCGTCGCCGGTAACGCGACCATCCACCACTGCTCCGTGATCATCGCAGTCAAGGTCCGGAATATTGACTGGCGAAGGTACAGAGGGTCCGTTGCCACCACCATGCCCCGAAAAGTTTGAGACGCCTCGGCCTTCGATCTGGGTGGAAGACGGTATCAGGACATGAATGAAGAACGTCCTGACGTTGAGATCACGAACAATAACCTCGAACGAACCATCCTCGCCAGCGAACGCGCCGGTCGTGGCAGGGCTGTTGACCGTCACCGTATTCGTCGTGCCGTCGTTGTCGTAGCCGTTAGCCGCCGCGTACGCCAGTGCTACAGCAGTGGCGTCCGCAGTGTCACCGCCCGCCTTCAGTTCATAGGCGGCGGCGAGAGCTGCATGGTCGGCCGCGTTCTGTAGTTGACGGCGTTCCACATAGTGGAAGCCGGTATCGATAGCGAGGCCGACGATGCCTAGGATTGCCGTCGTAAGCAGCGCGATAAGGACCAGCATTTGGCCCCGTTCCTCGCCCAGCTTGCTTAAGATGCCCCTCATGGCGCTGTCTCCCGTTCTAGTTCGTAATCAGCATCGTTGAGGAGCTTGTCATCGTGAATGAGACAAGCCCTAGGAAGTCAAAAATCGGCTGAAAGTCGTACTGCGAGGTGACCGTGACATGGCTGCCAGAGATGTTCGAGCCGTCCGGCCACTCGCTCTGAACCGTTAGTTGCGACGGGTTCAGGCCACCGCCGAACTTCTCAACCTGCTGTGTGATCATGCTGTCAGTGTTTGGTGGAGTGTAGTAGTCGCCGCCCGGGCCGCTGGGGTCCGCTGAGTCGCCGCCGTGAACGATGGCGTAGCGCGCGCCCTCGCGGGTCGCGTGGGCTAGCGTGTTGTAATTCCAGACCGCCCGGCCAGCGTCCACCATGCCGAAGACCAGGAGGAAGAAGACGATGCTGATAAGCGAAAACTCGACCAGAGCTTGACCACGCTCGCTGCGTTTGTTCTTTCGCGGCAAGGTCACTCTCGCACCCTCGCTGTCACCGTGCGCTCAACGTTCATCGAGTCGGGTAGGCCGGGCCAAGGAAAGATCGTGGTAAACGCATAGCTAACGGTGACATCGATGAAGTCTGAGCCGAGCGACACTCCGGTACTCACTGAAACGTCTGGGTTCGTGGAAGACGTATTCAAGAGTTGCGTCGTCTCTAGCACCACCGCGTCCCGTATGGCCGCGAGATCATCCTCATCGCAGGATGGGTCGCAGTTGGCAGCGGCGTAGTCGGCGCCGGTGCGTGCGCTGTTCGTGACCGAGACGTAGGCAAAATAGACCCGCCCGAAGTCGATGACACCCAGCATCAGAATGATCAGAAACGGTGCCGTCAAAGCGAACTCAACCATGCTTTGGGCGAGTTCGCCCCGGTTGTGTGTTCGTTTCCGGTGGGAAGGCTTGCTGCTTAGCAAAGGAACGCCTTTCTTCTTCTACGTTAGGTTTCGGTCGAATGGGTCCCCAACTAAAGAGGCCCATCGCCTTCAGGCCTTGGCGATGGGCCGAAGCTCCGAAGGGTTCCGGCAGCCCGGCTGTCCTATCCCGGCGGGGAGGGATAGGACCCGTGGCTTTGCGTCTCCGCCTTGCGGCGGATTTGCCCTTATCGGAGTGATATTCAGTTGTCTAAGCAGAACCCTTAGGGGTTCGCATCGGTAGTATCGGCAGGGGCGCGAGCTTCTGAATAGCAAGCCCAAGAAGGCGCGTTGCCCCTACAGCCGACCGCTCATCGGGTCGATACTACAGCAGGATGCGAACCAAAGAAGACCGAGGAGAGACAGCGTCCGTTCGAAGCGCCCTTGGCGGCGTTGTCGAGCAGATCCGCGCCGAACGGCGGTGGCTGAATCTGCTGCGGCTGGTGGTTGGAGCAACGACGATCAGTTGGGTGCTCTTCTTCACGGGGATGCCGTGGAGCATGCTTGGTGCGCCGTTGCCTGGCGTCGAGATGTCCGGCTCGCTTCGGTTTGTGGTCCTCATCTTCGCGATCTTCGGCTCAGGCGCATATTTGATCGCCTGGCGCCCAACCCTGCGACACGAGACATCGTGGGAGTTCATCCGCGTCGTGTTCGGCGCGACGCTGCTGATCCGGACGTTCGGCCAGTTCAAAGGCCGCGTTGGCGCGGAGTGCGGCCGCAGAAAGGCCCGGGGTGAGGACGCGTTCTCGCTTCTGGCGATTCAGCTCGCCGGCACAGACGTTCGCGCACGGGACGAGGACGAGCGCGAGCTGCAGCACAGCATACCGGCGCTCGTAGTGCGTAGCATCGCCCGGGCCGGCGATATCGTGGCGGAGGGGCCCGGCAACCAGATCTGGGTGCTGGCGCTGCGAGCCAGTAACGATGGGCGGGCGAGCATGGTCCAACGCATCGCCGAGAAGCTGGATGAAGCAGCAGCATCATTCCCTGTCTTCGAAGGCGCGCGCATCGGCGGGGCCACCTATCCTGACGATGGCTTGAAGCCGAGCGACCTCTTTGCCGCCGCCGAGGCCGGGGCGCGCGATGCCTCGACCTCCCTCGCTTCTGAAGCCGCCGCCTAAGACCACAGACCTGCACAACAACAAGCCTACGATCACCGCTTCTGGCGCTGCGTTGCCCTTGGAGTTTTGTGGGCCGTCCCCTGTCTCAAGGTGCAGCATGGCGCGGGGCGCGTCTTGGCCTAGGCTGCCGTTACCGGTGACCAAGCCTGCGTAGTTTGCCTGACTCCGAAGTCAGAGGAGCGCGGGCATGGTAGAGCGGCCTGTGGAGGCGCCGTGGTTGTGCCGCAGAAGGAATGCTGTTTGTACCGGGGCGGCCTAGTTCACCAGCCGGACGAAGTGGGCGAAGGTGTCCGGGTCGTAAACCCCCATGAGGGCGCCGTAGTTCGTGTTGGATTTGATGAAGCGCCCCGTAATCTCACAGTCGCTGCCGCTGCAGCCTCCGTCGCCGTAGCCATCCAGGTAGAAGAGGGCGAACTCGACGACCGTCACATAGCAGGCGCCATTGCAGAGGCTGTCGATCACCGGGATGATGATGATCCGAAGGCTATCCTCGTTGCCGCCTGCTGTGAACGGATTGCACTCAGGCCTAATGGAGTGCGTTCCGTCCGCGTTCTGAATGACGACCTCCGTCCAGGTGTCGCAGGCTAACGACGTGTTGTTGATCCTGTAGTCCGTGGCTTGGCGAGTGGCACCGGTCATGTTGCCAGGCTCGGTCTGAACTATGCTCGGGTCATCGCAGTCCGGCACGCCGTCCGCGCACAGTCCGTTTTCGCTGCCGAACTTGATCGTATTCCTGTAGACGTTGGCGCCGTTGCCATCGATGCGCAGCGCGCCGAAGTTACCGCTCAGAACGTTGTTGGAGTCGTACTTGAGCACCACCGGGTCGCCGGGATCCGCTAGGTCCTTGGCTTCTTCCAGGACGCTCCAAGGCATGAGGCCGTTACTGCCGCCGGGCGACGTTAGCACGGCCGCGGCCGTGACGCTAATTTCCGCTGAGTCCATGCCCAACACGCTCATGAACGTCAGGCTGTGGCCGACGGTGAGCTCTACGGTAACTTTGGGGTTCACTTCGCCGGGGAGGATCTGTTGCGTAAACGTGATGTTCATTTCTTCGGCTTCGATGCCGTTCAGCTCGGCCCACTCGTTAGCGAGGCCGAGAGCGTCGCCGGTTTCTGGCAGGCCCTGCGAAGAGGCGAGCGCAATAGCATCCGCCGCGTTCTGCAGGCTGCGGCGGTGGGACAGGTAGCTTCCCGTGTCGACTGCGATCGCCGCGCCCCCGGCTATCACGACCATGAACATCATCCCGGCAATGAGTATCTGGCCCTGCTGGCCGGTGTGGAGGCGTTTGAGAATGCGAGAGATGGTTGGAAACATGGCGTGCTACTCGATCCGCATGTCCGTGGACGAATGCAGCTCTATCGACGTCGGGAACGCGCCGCCGCTGACGAAGCCGATCAAATCGCTCAGCGGTGTGACGAAGTTGTGCGAGTAGTCGGCCGACACCACCACCGAGTTGCCCGAGGCGTATCCGTTAGGATACGTGACATGCGGCTCGAGTTCGTCGAAGTCTAGCCCATCGGTTGCGGCGCAAAGCGCGCCGTAGACCGTGGTATCTGTCGTGCCGTCACAGTCGGCCGGCGCGCCTGCCGGGTTGCCGATGGCGGCAAAGCGGGCGCCCTCTCGGACGCCGTTGCTAAGGCTGATGTAGGAACGCATCCCTAGCCCGAAGTCGATGATGCCGAAGACGATGATGAGCAGCACGGGCAGGAGGAGCGAGATCTCCATCAGACTCTGGCCACGAGTGCTGTTGGCGATTCGGATTATTCGCATAAGATCAACCTCGCGACGCCGCGGGAACGCGCCGTCGACGCTAGGGCTTCCACCTATGTATTCGACAGGTCTGGTAGCTAACTGAAGCTATTGCGTGGGACTACGCTTCTCCGGTCCCGATGTCGATATTTCTAAGCAACGTATTGACAGGAGTTGAAGCTATGGCTGAACAATCCGGGCAAGGTCCCTCTGTACGAGGTAAGATCGCGGCGACGATATCTGAGATCAGCGCTGAGCGGCGCTGGTTTACGAGTATGCGGCTGGCGTTCAGCAGCGTGTCTCTGATGTGGCTGCTGTTGGTAGCCTGGGCGATCCCAGGAGGGCCGATCGTGGACATCGTGCCCGACTACAGCGCGGCCGCTGTGCTCGGGCTGTTGTTCGCGCTAGGCGCATTTGGCGGGACCTTGGGGTTCATGTTCCTCTGGCGTCCGACGTTCAAGGGCGAGTCGGTTCATGACTTCGTTCACGTGCTTCTGGGCGGCGGGCTGCTGCTGCGGCGGCGTACGCAGTTCAAGGCGCGGCTGGCGGCCGAATGCCGTCGAGCGAAGGCGGACGACGCCAGCGTGTTCTCCCTGATCGTTCTGAAGCTCTCGGAGGCGGCGCTGGCGAACGGCCAGGCCGCGAATAGGAGATTCGGCGGGAAGCTGGCCGCGTTGTGGGCGCGAAGCGTTGCGCGGGCCGACGATATTGTTGGCGACGCCGCCGAGGATGAGATCTGGATCCTGGCCCGGGGCGCTGACGAGCAGGGTCGCGAGATCATCGTGTCGCGTCTGGCCGGTCAACTGTCGAGTTCCGACGTGCTGCCGCCGTTGGAGGGCGCATTGATGGGAACGGTGACGTTCGGCGAGAGCGGTCGAGACGCCGAGACGCTGTTGAAAGCAGCGTCCGATCGGATGGTCTCACCTTCTGAGTTGGCGGGCGATCTGGCTGCGTAGGGCTGCCGGGTAGTTACGCTCTCACCTGATCGCCGAAGCGCGGGCCTGACACCAACCGGTTCGTAGATTCCACGATGAAGCCGCCTCAACGAGGCGGTTTCATGCAATCCAAGGCTGGTGAGAGGAACCGGCTAGTCGGCGACTAGCCGGACGAAGCGATTGTATGAGTCTTCGTCAAACGTGCCGGCAAGCAACCCGACGTTCTGATTGACCGTGACGAAGCGGCCGACGATCTCGCAGTCGTTACCCGTGCAGCCGTCGTTGCCAATGCGCTCCAGGAAGAACAGCGCGAAGCTCACGACTGTTACCTCACAGGCGCCGTTGCACAGCTCTTCGATGACAGGAATGATCATCACGCGGTGGCTGTCGTATTCGCTGTTCACGAACGGGTTGCACTCAGGCACGATGCGATAGACGCCTTGCTCGTTCGTGGTCGGGTCGTCCTCGAAGACGCCGTTCGCGCCTTCGAACTCGGAACAGGCGACCGCTGTGTTCTCGATACGCCAGTCGAGGGCAGTCCTTGTGCCACCGACTTTGTTACCTGGCTCCGTGTCTACAAGATAGGAATCGTCGCAGTATGTCGTGTCAGCTCCTTCCGCGCAGACGATGCTCGTAGAGCCGTTTTGTAGGGCGGAGCAGTAGTTTTCGTTGGAGCCGCAGTTACCGCTTCCGGGACCATCGACACGAATTGGTGATGTGTTGCCTTGAAGGATGTCGTTTGCGTCGTATTTGAGGACGACCTCCTCGCCCAACGTGGCACCTTCAAGGGCTTCCTGCGTGACGGAGAGCGGAGAGACACCTGTGCCGCCCGCCGGAGAGGTCATGATTGCGGTGGCTGAGACATCGATGCTGGCCGAGCTGACCCCAAGGATGCGGAGAAAGGTGAGGTTGTGGTCGGTCTCAAGCTCGATGCGCACCTTCGGGTTCGGTTCGCTGGGAAGGCTCTGCTGGGTCACGATGACGTTCATTGAATTGATGTCGATTTCGTTCTTCAGCGCCCACTCGTTCGCGGCGCTGTGCGCAGAGTCGCCATTGGGCAGGTTTTGCGAGGCGGCGAGGGCAATCGCGTCGACCGCGTTCTGCAGACTGCGCCGGTGGGCCATGTAGCTGCCGACATCGATCGCCATGGCTGCGGCGCCGGCCATGATGACGATGAAGGCGGCGGCAACGAAGATGACCTGGCCGCGCTCGCCGTGGTGCGATCGGCTTAGCAGCTTAGGGATGATAGGGAACATGGCACACTACTCCAATCGCATATCGGTGGAGCTGGACAAGCTGATGGTGGTGGGGAATGTGCCGCCACTAAAGAAGTCGAGCATAGCGCCTAGCGGAGTGACAAAGTTGTAGGTGTAGTCGGCGGACACGATCACGGAGTTGCCGGGGCCGATGCCTGACGGGTAGGTGACGCTTGGGGTTAGCTCGGCTAGATCCAGGCCGCCTGTCGTGATGCAGAGGCGGCCATAGACGGTGTCGCTCGTCACGCCGTCGCAGTCACTCGGGTCGCCTGCCGGGTTGCCGACAGCGGCGAAGCGGGCCCCTTCCCTGACCGAGTTCGCAAGGCTGATGTACGACCGCATCCCCAGGCCGAAATCGATGATGCCGAATACGAGGATCAGCAGGATGGGCAGCGTTAGTGACAGCTCGACCAGGCTCTGGCCTTTGGAGGATCGGAGTTTCTCTCGTAGCTTCATAGGTTTCGGCAGCCCGGCTGTCATATCCCCTGCTAGGACGTAGACCCGTGAGCTTTGCGCCTCCGGCTTTCACCGGATTTGCCCTTTCGGGAGCCCCCTAGGGGGTTCCACTAAGGAGTATCGGCAAAAAACCCTAGATCTTGGAGCCTCTTTAGCTTGCATAACTCCACGCAGGCGCATTCGGCGCCAACATTATGCAAAATACATACAATATCTGGTGTACCTATTGACATGCCCCAAGATGTTGTGCTAGTGTAGCGCTTGTCACTGTGACGGAGAGGAACTACATGCGCTGTCCATATTGCGGCTTCTCAGATACAAAAGTGACCGATTCCCGCGATACGGACGACGGTATCCGCAGGCGCCGGGAGTGCCTTGGCTGCGGACAGCGCTTCACCACGAACGAACGGCTCGCTATCGGTAGCCTGTTCGTCGCGAAGAAGGACGGGCGGCGCGAGGAGTTCTCGCGCGACAAGCTCCTTGCGGGCCTGCGCAAGGCTTGCGAGAAGCGCCCGCTCGCGGCGGGAGCGGTCGAGGCGGTTGCGGACGCGGTCGAGACGACGCTGCGTCAGCGCGGCGCACCAGAGGTCCCGAGCGATGAGATCGGCGAAATGGTGATGAACCATCTGCGCGAACTGGACCACATCGCCTACATCAGGTTCGCGTCCGTCTACCGCGCCTTCGCCGATTTGGAGGAGCTGCAGCAGGAGCTGGAGGCGCTCGCGGCGCGGGGGATCGCCCCCGGACCGGAGGCAGGCCAGCCGACGCTCATCCCAGACGACGAATTGAAGGAGCTGACGCGGGGGGTCCGCTCGCTGCCGATCAGACGCCGGCGCCGCTCCGCGCAGTCGAAGTCGAAGGTCGGCGCATCCGGCCAGGTATCGCAACGAAAGCAAGGGAAGGGCTCGTGACAGACCACTTGCTGCACGCGCGGCTGTTCAACAAGGGCGGCGAACTGATCGCCGAAGGGCCGTGCTGGGTGGACGAGGCGGCGGGCCGAGCGACGCTGGAGCCTCAGCATGAGCCCGGCTTCATCCAGAAGGAGCGCGGCGAGCTATCGCTGAAGCTGGATTCCGGGCGCTCACTGGCGGTGTCGGACAGCCCGATGATCTTCAAGCTGGGCGTTACACCAAACGGAGACATGACGAACGGGCATCGCAGCCTCTACCGGCTGCGGTTGCTGAGACCAGGGACGGGAACCAGTACGAGTGCGCAGGAAGCGAACGCGGCCGGCGCGGTAGCTGAAGGATCAACTACCCCGCCACAGGTGGGCCTCCGGCCAAACGGAGAGACGCCGGCCGCACGCTAGCAATATGCCGAGGGGGTTCCCCGCCACGGGCGGGGGTCCCCTCAGCGTCTGAGACAAGGAAGGAGCAGACGCGGATGCATGTGAGAAGGGTCAACGGACGGGCTCGCGACACCGACCTGGTCATCAGGCCGATCTTGGGCGGCATGTCGCCCGAGGAGCATGCTGCCTACCTCTCCGATATGCGGCAGCGCTGCGAGGCGCGCATGAAGGAGCTGGAGCGGTTGGTGTCGGAGGCGGAGATCCGCTCCAGGCGGGCCGCCGTTGAGTACGACGCCCGCGAGCAGATCTTCGCCAGTCCTGAGTTGACCGAACTGGCAGAGGAGGCCGGCAAGGCGCAGGCCGAAGTCCAGCAGTATCGCAAGGAGCTGAACGACCTCTTCTCGCTCGTTCTGTTCTGCAAAGAGGAGCTACAGCTCCAGATCACG
>JADFRJ010000072.1 GCA_022561355.1 Chloroflexota bacterium
GCATGATCAACCCCAATATGGCGACCATGTTGGGCTTTCTCACCACCGACGCCCCGCTTGAACCCGCTGTCTTCCCCAGCCTCGTTCACCAAACTGTCGACGCGTCGTTCAACCAGCTCACGATCGACAACGAGACGAGTCCGGACGACACGGTGCTGCTGATGGCGAACGGCGCCGCGGGCGGTGAGGTGATCGGACCACACCATGCGGCGCTGCCGTTGCTGGCCGCGGCCGTCGAACGGGTCGCGGTCACCCTCACCCGCAAGCTCGCCCGCGATGGTGAGGGCGCGACGAAGTTGATCGAGGTGCGGGTGAGGGGCGGGGCGACGCTGGCAGCGGCCCGCCGCGCGGCCAAGTCCGTTGCCGGCTCGATGCTGATCAAGGCCGCTATGTTCGGAAACGATCCGAACTGGGGCCGCGTACTGGACGCGATCGGCTACAGCGGCATTCAGGCGGAGGAGGGCCGCATCTCACTCTCGCTCCAGGGGGTTGAAACCTATCGGGGCGAACCTGTCCCGTTCGATGACGCTGCCTTACGCGAGGCGCTTGCTGAGGAAGAGGTACGGATCGAGATCGACCTGGGTGAGGGCGAAGAGACCGCGATGGCCTGGGGATGCGATCTGACGCCCGAATACGTCCGCATCAACTCTGAATACACGACCTGATGTCCAAGACATCGACAAGGTCCTCCGGCATCAGCGTCATCAAGATCGGCGGCAGCACGCTCGGGAGCCACGACACATCGCTCGACGACATCGCTGCGTTGCACAGAGAGGGCGAGCGCATCGTGGTCGTGCACGGCGGTGGCGCCACCATTAGCGAATGGCTCGACCGGCACGGCGTCGAGACCCGTTTCGTCCACGGGCTGCGCGCCACCGACGAGGCCGCGCTCGATGTGGTGGTGGCCGTCCTGGCTGGAGTCGTCAACAAACATCTGGTCGCGGAGCTAGAGTCGCGCGGCGCCGGCGCGATCGGCCTCTCGGGAGCCGACGGCGGGCTGCTGCGAGCGCAACGCTACGATGCGGAGCTGGGCTTCGTCGGGAAGGTTGCTCATGTGGAGCCCGCGCCGCTCCTCAATATCGTCGAGAGCGGGTCTATCGCGGTGATGGCTCCGATAGCCGTCGAAGGGGACGCCGCCGTAACGAGCGCGCAGCTCCTGAACGTGAACGCCGATACGGCGGCAGGCGAGGTTGCGGCCGCGCTGCCCGCTGAGCGGCTGATCTTTCTGACGGACGTGGCAGGTGTCCTCGATAGGGAGGGAAATCTACGAGCGAAGCTGAGCGTGAGCGAAGCGAAGCGGCTCCTGAGGGGCGAAACGATCAGCGGTGGCATGATCCCGAAGCTGGAATCGGCGGTGAGGGCCGCATCGGCGGGCGTATCGACGCTGGTCGCCGACGGGCGCGAGGAAGGTACGCTTCGCGCACTCCTAAGCGATCCTGACACCGCTACCGCAACTCGAATTGACTGATGTGCTAAGATCGCGTCACACACGTTGAATACTAGCTGAGCGTCTGCTAAAATAACGATTTAGCAGTTACTAACGCATATCCCGCCGCAGACTCGCGAGAGGAGGCAATACGATGGTGAAGGCAGAAACGTTGGAGATGCTCCGCAAGGAGCCGGACGCCGAAGACATGGATCTGTCCTGGCTGGAGAAGCCCGCCGCGGAGCAGGGCCTGCGGGTGACGGCCGGGAGGCGTGGCCTGACGCTGGAGGACATCTCGGTGGGGACGTACGGCGACCCGCCGGAGATGACCAGGAACCAGAGCGGCCGCATGCGAGGCTCCGCGCCTCGGGATGACGCCCAGAACTTGGGCCAGCACTGGTTGCTGAAGACAGAATCTTGGTCTGACTCCTCGATGATGATCTACGAAGAGGCGCTCCAGCGGCAGTGGAGTTCCGCTACGGACATCCCGTGGGAGGATATGCCGGAGCTGGATGAGGACATAGAACTCGCGATGTCGCAGCTCTGCACGTTCCTTACGCAGGTCGAGTTCATCGCCGGCGATGTGCCCGCCAAGTTCGCGCCGAACGTCAGCGCCGAACACTTCGAGACAGGGCTCTTCCTCGCCTCCCAGATCATGGACGAGGCTCGCCATTTAGACGTCTTCCGCAAGCGAGCGCTCGCGAACGGCATCGGCCTCCTCCAGGCCGGCCCGGGCGCTGTTGGTCTGCTCACGGCCCAGAGCTTCCTGGACATGACCGCCAGCCTGCACCTCGTCGGTGAGGGCTTCATCCAGTCGATGTTTCGCATGGGCGAGTTGTTCGCTCCCAGCGAGGTGGACAAGCGGATCTTCCGCCTCTCCGCGCAGGACGAGAGCCGCCACGTCGCGTTCGGCGTGATGCACATGAAGCACGTGCTTGACAACGAACCGGAGCGACGGGAAGAGGTGCACACGTACCTGGACCGCATGGAAGGCCGCATAGGCTCCCAGCCGAACCAGTCGGGGCTGACCGGCGGCGGTGACACCAGTGAAGCGCTGGCCATCCTGCTGGGCGGCGGCAAGGACGAGGCACACCTGAACGAGGGCTATAAGAAGCTGATGGCCGTACGACGTCGCCAGTTCACCGAGTACCTGCATCGCCTGCAAGTCGTTGGTCTGGGTGACCGGATCGAGCGGCTGCCGGAGCGCATCCGGATGTTCCTGGGGGATATTTCATAGTCACAGGAACGCACAGAGCATTCTAGTCTGACGGCGACATCATGTCGCCGTCAGCATTCTGAGGAGACCAGCCCATGCCGGATACGACGACAGAGAGCGAAGGGAAGTTAAAGGCTGAAGAGAAGGAAGGCCAGGGGCCGCCACAGGCCGGCGCGCCCTCCTTCGAGCCGCCTCCCTTGAACATGAGTTGGGCGAACGCGCCTACGGAACGGCCGCCACGGCCGACCAACCTGGGCGAGGACGGCTTCACGCTCGCGAAGGCTGACTCCGGCTCCTATGGCTGGGCGCCCGACCACTGGCCGTACCAGAACGATACGCCTCGCGGCGCTTGGCCGGCGGAGGACGCGAACCGCGGTTTGCCCGCGCCCTACACGATCTTCGACAAGCACGAGGTCTGGGCCGACAATGCCGCCGACCTGTATGAACTCGCGATCCGCGAGCGCTGGATCCCGGCGACGGAGGTCTCCTGGGGATCGATCGAGCCGCTGGACGACCACGTAGAGGCCGCACTGGACCAGGTCTTCACCAACCTCTCCGAGCAGCAGTACAACTCGAACCAGGTCCTCCTTGGTTGGCTGCAGGAGATCTCCTACGGCTTCCATGAGATAAAGCTCTACCTCTCGACACAGATCTTCGATCAGGCGCGCCACACTGAAGCGTTCCGCAAGCGAGCGCTCGTCAACGGCGGTGGACTGGGCGTACAGATGCCCGGCTTCATGCATCGCACGGTGTACGCCGCGTTCAAGTTCACGGAGCTGATCTGCTACATCAACATCCTGCGCGCATCGTTCACGCTTGCCTTGGCGCAGAACGAGCACCTGCCGCATTCTGAGGCGGACCACCAGCTCTTCGACGGCATGGCGAGGGATCTCGAGCGCCACCTGGCGTACGGTGTGGACCATCTGAAGCACTACATGCGCCACGACACGCTCAACCGTAGCCACATTGCCACGTGGCTGGGCCGAGGCGAGGCGATGATGGCCGCTGACTTGAAACGCGACAAGCCGCTACGCGAGGCGCTGATCCTCGGTCTTGGGGAGACCATCTCGGAGGGGAAGGCGCGCTTGAAGGAGCTGCGCCAGGCGCAACTCGACAAGTATTTGAAGACGCTTGAAGCTGCCAGTATCTACAAGCACGGCGAAGCCGTGGCTCCGGCGTTGCAACGAGTCATCGACGAGCCGTAGAGCCCAATTCAGCACTCTCTCAGATTGAGGCCACCCGAGCAGGTGGCCTCGATTTGTGCCTGATCAAGCCGGTAGTGTACGATCAGAAGCAGTCGAAGGGCTACAGTACATATGGGATTCCGCTTCCAACCGCCGTCTGAAGATGGAGAAGACCTCGGCCCGCCGCCGGGGCCGTTCCAGTTCAGGAGCCCGCCCCGGTTACGCATCTCCGGCGGCATTCTGCGCTGGGGCGCGGTGATCGTCTTCCTGATCATCCTCTTCATCCTCGCTAACCTCGCCAAGGGCATCTACGCCGACTGGCTTTGGTTTGACAGCGTTGTAGACGCCGAAGGCGCCGACTACAGCCCGGTCTTCAGTCTGCGCATCACCACGCGTATCTGGCTGTTCTTCGCTGGGGCGGGAGTCTTCTTAGCGTTCTTCGTGGCGAACGTGCTGTTCGCGTTGAGAGCCATGTCCTCGAATGGAGGCGTCTCGCTTCAGCTCGGCGGGATGGACGTGGGCTCGGCCAAGCGCGTCTTCGTGATCGCCGGCATTGCGATTACGCTCTTCTTGGCTGTCATCTTCGGCTCCCAAGCTGGTTCGCAGTGGGACACCATCCTGCTGTTCTTGAACAGCGAGCCGTTTGGCATCGATGAGCCCGCGTTCAACAAGGACATTGGGTTTTACGTGTTCGAGCTGCCTGCCTTGAACTTCATTCTTGGCTGGTTCATGGGCCTGGCTGTACTGACGACTATCGTTGTGGGCGGGCTCTACGCTTTCCGGATCATGGTCGACGGTTTGTCGACGCCGCCACCCCGGCTGGCGCGGCCGCACATCGCGTTGCTGCTTGTGATCGTGATCGGGCTGTTTATCTGGCGGTACTGGCTCGGCCGATTTGCGCTCGTCTACTCGGACCGCGGCGCCACGTTCGGCGCCACATACACAGATATCAATGCCCAATTGCCCGTGATCTACATCCTGATGGGGCTGGCCGCCCTGGCGGCCGTGGCCATCATCTTCAGCGCGTTCCGGAAGGGCGTCGTCTATCTGCCGATCGGCGCGATCGTCCTGTGGGTCGTCGTCGCCATCGTGGGTGGCCTGATCTATCCCGCGACAGTCCAGCGATTCACGGTCGAGCCGAACGAGCTGGTCAAGGAGCGCGAGTTCATCGCGCGCAACATCGAGGCGACGCGGTTCGCATACGGTCTTGATGAAATCGAAGTGTTGCCCCCGGATCAGACGCCGGCCAACGACTTCGTCACCGCCGCCGAGATCGAGGCTAACCCCAGTACGATCCGGAACATCCGCCTCTGGGACCACCGTCCGTTGCTGCAGACCATCGACCAGCGCCAGACGATCCGGCCGTTCTACGACTTCCTGGACGTGGACGTGGACCGATACGTGATCGATGGCGAGCTGCGGCAGGTGATGCTGGCGCCGCGGGAGCTGGACCCGAGCAGTCTGCCTGAAGACGCGCAGAGTTGGGTGAACAAGCGGCTGCAGTTCACGCACGGGTTCGGGTTGGTCATGGTGCCTGTGAACGAAGTGGTGCAGGAAGGGCTGCCAGTGTTCTTCATCGAAGGCATTCCACCCTCCGGCGTGCTGGAGATCGAGCAGCCACGGGTGTACTACGGGGAGATGCCCGATCACTACGTGATTGTCAATACGGAGGAGGACGAGTTCGACTTCCAAGGCTTGGGCGGGCAGGAGCGCAACCGCTACGATGGCGGTGGCGGCGTTAAGATAGACTCCTTCCTGCGCAAGCTGGTGTACGCCTGGGAGTTCGCCGACACGAATATTCTCATCAGTGGCGCTCTCACGGACGAGAGCAGGCTGCTCTACCGCCGTAACATCCACGACCGAGTTTCCGAAATCGCGCCGTTTCTCCGGCTAGACGGCGACCCGTACCTGATTGTCGCGGACGGCCAGCTCATTTGGCTGCAGGACGCCTATACCCACACCGACTTGTATCCCTATTCCACACGAAGCTTCGGGTTGAACTACATCCGCAACAGCGTCAAGGTGGCTGTCAACGCCTTCGATGGTTCGACAACGTTTTATCTCCTCGCAGAGGAAGATTGTGAACCTCGGTCGGAAGCGCTGCATCCCGAAAGGTGCGACCCTATCGCCCGTGCGTACGACGATATTTTTCCGGACCTCTTCACGCCGTTCGATGAGATGCCGTTGTCCCTCCAGGCGCACATCCGCTACCCAATGGACCTGTTCACGATACAGACGCTGATGTTCACGACCTACCACATCACGGACCCGGACTCGCTCTTCAACCGTGAGGACCTCTGGGCGATCCCGACGGAGAAGTTCCTCGCCGACGAGCAGACGATGGAGCCGTACTACGTGATCATGAAGCTCCCGGGTGAGGAAGAGGTGGAGTTCGCGCTGATCCTGCCGTTCACGCCGGAAGGCAAGACGATTTCGATCGCTTGGATGGCGGCGCGTTCGGACGCCGCGAACTACGGCAAGCTGCTCTCATTCCGGTTCCCAACGGATACCGGCATTTTCGGCCCGATCCAGATTGAGTCGAGGATCGACACGGACACGGCCATCTCGCAGCAGTTTAGCCTCTGGAACCAGTCTGGTTCGCAGGTGATCCGCGGCAACCTCCTGATGATCCCAATTGGCGAAGGCAACCTCTTCGTCGAGCCGATCTATCTACGCGCGAGCGGCGCCAACACCATCCCGGAGCTGAAGCGCGTGATCGTCGCGAACGGCAACAACATCGCGATGGAGCCGACGCTGGAGGAGGCGCTTGAGGTCGTGCTCGGGCGCGCTCAGGCTACGGTGCCAACCATTGGTGACGAACCGAGCCCGACGGCCCAGCCGACGCCCGCCGACGGCGTTACGCCCGAGCCAACCGCGACTCCCGCACCGACGGTCGCCCTGCCGGACGATGTGGACGACCTGATCACGCAGGCTAACGATTCCTTCGAGCGGGCTCAAGCGCGGCTCCAGCAAGGCGACTTCGCGGGCTATGGTGAAGAGATCGACCGGCTGGAGGAGATCCTCCAGCGCTTGGTGGAGCTAACGCAGTCTGCCCCGTAGGCGAAGACCGGCGGGCGCGATCGTGTCCGCTAGCTCGTTTCGGCTCTTTGAGCCAACTCTTCGCGGATGCGACGCGCTTCCCAGAGGTGCTCCAGGTCGTGTTCGTTCTGCTCTCTCACGAGCTGTTCGATGCTGATCTGTCCCAGATAGGGGTGGCGTCCCGTGCGCTGCCATGCCCCGGCCGCGGGGCCCCAGAGCACGTTCATGGTGCAGTGCCGCAGGTAGGTGTACTGTTCGAGCGTCTCCGGCAGGTCGATCTCCTGATAGTCCCGGTCTAACACGAGCGCGTCGCCGTCAAACGACGCGAGTTTCGGCTCGTCGCGGTAGGCGATCAGCTCCAGCGTTTGGAGGAAGTGCTCCTCGCAATCACGCAGGTGGGCGACGAGCTCCTTGAGCGACATGGCGTCGTCGCTGGGCCGCCAGCGTAGCTGATCCTCGCCGAGGCCCCAGAGCTGCGACTCCAACTCGTGCGCCGATTCGCGCAGCGCCTTGAGCAGCCAGCGCGATTCCTGCGAGCCTTCGACATCGTGAGGATACATGCCGGTAGGCGCTATTGTAGCAGACGTCATCCGGCTGCTATCAGTGTAGGGACAGACCTTGAGGTCTGTCCGGCGCGAATCGCGTCTGGCAGGGGCGGGCCGACCTGAAGGTCGGCCCCGACAGTGATGATGACTAAGGGGCGACGTGTGAGGTTCAAATGACTGCCACGTTCGACGACCTCTGCGCGCGGGTCCAGCGCTGCTTCGCTTGCTCGTCGATGAACCACGTGCACGTGCTGGGCGACGTGAACGGCCGCCTGGACGCCGACGTGCTCTTCGTGGCGGAGGCGCCCGGGCGGCTGGGCGCGGCGCGGACCGGCATCCCCATGACGTCCGATGTCACGGGCAGGCGCTTTCACGCCTTCCTGGCGGACGCCGGCCTGGAACGGGGCCGCGTGTTCATCACCAACGCGATCTTGTGCAACCCGCTGTCGGCCTCCGGCAACAACCGCCGCCCCCGCGCGAGCGAGGTGGCCGCCTGCCGCGAGTTCCTGGCGGCGCAGGTCGAGGTCGTGCGCGCGCCCGTGGTGGTCGCGTTGGGCGGTGTAGCGCTCGACTCGCTGCGCCGCATCGAGCCACACGACGCGGAGCTGGCGAGCCACGTTGGGCGGGCGATCGCCTGGGCGGGGCGGACGCTGGTGCCGCTCTACCACCCGAGCATCCAGTCGACGCTCACGCGGCCGCACGAACGCCAGCGACGCGACTGGCGCCGTCTGGGCAAACACGTCCGTCTGGCCTTGAGGCAGACGCCTGTCCGCCGTGGGCAGACGCCTGTCCGCCGTGGGCGGACAGGTTGACCTAGGCGTAGCCTAGGTCTGCGCCAAGCCGGAGCGGAGGTGTCCGGCGGAAGGCGGACAGGCGTTTGCCTCGGTCTCGGCCACCCCATACGATGATTGCGCATGAACCTGGACGCGCTTCCCTACGCGGTGCTGCTGATTCTGACTGAGTTCAGCGTCGGCAGCCTGATCGCGGTGCTCTTCGTCGATGCGCGAGGGATGGCGCCGGCCAGCTACGTGAAGCTCTCCGCGGGGATTGTGGTCGTGGCAGGCTCGCTGATGCTGCTCTCCGCCCTCAACGTCAGCAGCATCGACCTGGAGGGCTACAGGCTTAAGGACGGCCTGTTCGGCCCGGTGCGGGCGTTTGCGGGCGGCTTCTTCGCCATCTCGCTCGTCTACTGCGCGCTGGCCTTCCGTGAGGACCGCGAACGCTCGCTGCTTGCCGGCGCTTTGGGCGCGATCGTGGGCGTTGTGATGATCGGTCTGCTTGCGTATCAGGTGAGCCCGCCTACGTGGGGCTTCCCCGGCGCGCTGGCCAGTCTGCTCGTCGGCACGCTGGCCCTGGGCTTCGTCAGCGAGGCGATGCTGCTGGGCCACTGGTATCTTGTCTCGCCCAAGATGGCGGGCCGGCCGATGGAGGAGATGACGGCGGTCCTGTTGGGCGTGATGGCCGTGCAGGCCCTCCTGGTGGCCGTGAACGCGGCGATTCCCGTGCGAGAGGTGCCGGAGACGACGGCCCTGCTGGCGGGGAGCCTGGGCTCCAACCCGGCCTTCTGGCTGCGCGTGGGCGTGGGGCTGCTCTTCCCGCTGGCGCTCTCCTTCATGGCGTGGCGCTCCAGTCTGGAGTACTCGATGATGTCGGCGACCGGCTTGCTCTACATCGCTGTCGGCGCCGTCTTCGTCGGCGAGGTGCTCGCCCGCGGGCTGCTCTTCGTGACCGGCGCGCCTGTATAATGCCGGAGTTCAAAGACATGCGAATGCTAGTCAGCCCCCACGGTAAGGTCTGTCTCGCATGGACCGGGACGCGAGGGTCTAAAGACCCTCGCCTACGAAGCTGCTCCAGCGCTTTCAGATTTCTGCGTGGGGCGTAGGACTGGCCGGATGGCCCTGGGAACGAGGGAGGTACCGCATGGACCGGGACGCTGCCTGGGAGCTGCTCTGCGAGTACACGAAGAGCGAAGGCCTGCGCAAGCACGGCCTGGCTGTGGAGGCGGTGATGCGCCACTTCGCGCGCAAGCACGGCGAGGACGAGGCGGCGTGGGGCATGGCTGGCCTGGTACACGATTTCGACTACGAGGTCCACGGCGACCGGCATCCGATGGACGGAGAGCCGATCCTGCGCGAGCGGGGCTATGCGGAGGAGATCATCGTCGCGATCCAGGGCCACGGGAACCACACGGGCGTGCCGCGCGAGTCGCTGATGGCGAAGGTGCTGTTCGCCGTCGATGAGCTGGCCGGCCTGGTGACGGCCGTCGCGCTTGTCCGGCCGAGCAAGAGCATTCACGATCTGGAGCCACGCTCCGTCCGCAAGAAGATGAAGGACAAGGCGTTCGCGCGCACGGTCAGCCGCGAGGACATTGCGCAGGGCGCCGATGAGCTGGGCGCCGACCTCAACGAGCACATCGCCGAGGTGATCGCCGCGATGCGCACGGTGGCGGACGATTTGGGCCTAGCTGGGCAGTAAGAAGCCGGCTGACCTGCGGGTGGCTCGCCTGTGGCGAGCTTGGAGGATGCTTCGCATCTTCCGCTGGCTGAGCTTCTGGAGATAGAAAGGAGCGCCCCAATTGGGGCGCTCCTTTGCGTACTCGTTTGGTGACCTTAGGTCACCCGTGCTGCCTCACCGCGTTTAGGAAAGCTAGTCGCAGCCTCCTGGGTTGAACTGCAGGATCACACCGAGGATGTCGTTCGCCAG
>JADFRJ010000073.1 GCA_022561355.1 Chloroflexota bacterium
TCGCCGTGACGGACCTTGGCCTACCCGCGGCCCGCCCGCTGGGCGAGATCCGCGGCAAGGAGCGCATCTTCGAGGACCCGATGCGGTTCGCGGGCCTGCGCGATTACCAGCCCGGCGACTCGCTGCGGCGCATCGACTGGAAGGCCACCGCGCGCCGAGGAGAGTTGCAATCGCGCGTCTACGAGCCGAGTTCCACGCACCACATCATCGTCGCACTCAACGTCGACACGCTGGAGCACCCATGGCAGGGCTACATCCCAGAACTGCTGGAATCGAGCATTGTTGTCGCGGCCTCGATCGCGCGTTGGGCGTACGAACACCGCCAGGCGGTGGGGGTGCTGGCCAACGGCAGCCTGCCGGAGTCGGACCGGCCGATCTCGATCTCGCCAGGCCGCGCCCCGGACCAACTGCCACGCCTGCTGGAGGCGCTGGGCGGCATTGGCCCGATGACGACTGAGCCGCTGGCGGATCTGCTCGAGCGCGAGAGCCACCGGCTGCCGCTGGGCTCGACGCTGGCTGTGGTCGCCGCGCTTATGCTGGAGCCGCTCGCGGCGGTCCTGCGGCGACTGCACGAAGAGGGCCAGCAGGTCTCCGTCTTGTCGATGGTCGATGAGGACTGGGGCGACTTGCTGGGAGACGTCCCCGTACAGCGAATTCGATACGACGCATCGCGGACGGAGGTGGCGACGTGAACCTCCGCGTGTTGGGAACTGAAGCGGCCGTTCTGCTGGCCCGTGTCGTCTGGGTCTATGCGGGGGTCGCCGTCGTCGTTGCCCAGCTTGGGGAAGGCCAGGCTATCTCGATCCTGGCGGTGATCGCTGTCGTCGTCGTCGCTCACACGGTGGCACGCCTTCTGCCACGGATCGAATTGGGAGAGCAGGCGCTGCGGTTCTGGGGTGCGCTGATCTCGCTGGCGATCTTTTTTCTCGTCCTGCGGCTGGAGATCGCCGGCGATCCGTACCTGTGGGAGCTAGGCTGGCTCGGCGATCTCTTCACCGATCTAGGCGCCGCGCTTGAGGGACATTCGGGGACGGTTGCCGAGGTGATCCTGTTGGCGATGGCGTGGGTCTTCGGAGTAGCGCGAGGGTCGCGGCCGCGTACGTTCGAGGGGTTGGCCGGCGAGGTCAGCGCGGGGCTGGCGGTTGTGCTCTTCGCGGCGCTATTCGCCGATGCGGCGGACGCGCCGGCGGCTGTGAGCTGGCTGCCGGTTCCGTACCTAGCAGCCGCTCTGGTCGCGCTGGCAGCGGTTCACTTTAGCGCCGTGAGGATCGATCGCGGACGCCCGTTCGCCGGCATATGGTGGCTAGGCGTAGTCGGCTCGTTGGTGGTGATCGGGGCGATCGCACTGCCAACGGCGCTGATCGATCTCGAGGCATTGGGGTTCATCGGAGAAGGGCTGGCCCTGGTGGGGAAAGGGATCGGCATCGCGCTGGTCTTCGCGCTGCTGCCGCCTCTTATTGGCCTCGTCTGGATCGCGGAGAACCTCTTGAACTTCACCTTCGATGCGGAGCCGTTTACGCCTGAGATGCCGACGGTTGATGAGCTGATCGAACGGCAAGAGGAGGACGGTGAAGATAGCGCCTCTTGGACCAAGGTGATCGGCTATATCCTGCGCATCGGCCTGGTGGCGCTGGTGGTAGCGCTGGTGGTAGCGCTGGTCATGGCGCTTCTCTGGTTCGCCTTTCAGCGCATCACCAAGGACGAGGAGGATGAGGTCGATCTGCGCGAGGGCGTCGATGCAGGCACGGGCGGGGGCTTCGGTTCGCTGCTCGAAGATGCGTTGGGCCGGCTGCGCGGCCGCTTCGCGGGCGGCGGCATACAAGGCCGCGATGCGATAGGCCGGCTGTACTTCGCGATGCTGCGCGGCGCGGAGGCGCAAGGCTTGTTGCGCCCGGCAGCCGCGACGCCGCTGGAGTTCGCGCCGAGCCTTGTCACGCACTACGCCTCGGAACTGCCAACCGCGATTAGCGATGCGTACGCGGCCGCACGCTATAGCGGACGCCAGCCGCGACAAGGCGAGGTCGAAGAGCTTAGCTCACAGTGGGCTGAGCTTAGAGACCGTGCAGAACGCGACAAGCCCGGGTAGTTGTTACTATCAGTTTATGGCTGAGCCGTTCTCCCTTTATCTTCACATCCCGTTCTGCACGGCAAAGTGCGGCTACTGCGACTTCAACTCCTACGCCGGCAATGAGCACCTGATCCCTTCGTATTCGCAGGCGCTGGTCAAGGAGGCGCAACTCTGGCAGAAGACGACGGCGGAACGGACCGTGACGACGGTCTTCTTCGGCGGCGGAACGCCGAGCCTGATGCCGGTGGACGAGATGGCGACGATGATGGAAGGCCTGCGCGCGGCGTTCGACATCCTCCCTGATGCCGAGATTTCGCTGGAGGCGAACCCCAGTTCGCTGGACGAGGCGTACCTGCGAGGGCTGCTAGAACTCGGCTTCAATCGGCTCAGCATCGGCGTGCAGAGTTTCCATGACGAGGAGTTGCAGGCGCTCGATCGGCTGCACTCGGCAGCGGAAGCTCGCGAGGCGTTTCAGGCTGCGCGATCGGCCGGGTTCCGCAACGTCAGCATCGATCTGATCTTCGGGCTGCCTGAGCAGGAGATGGCGAGCTGGCAGGAGAGCGTCGAAGCCGCGCTGGCTCTGGAGCCAGACCACATCTCCCTCTACGCTCTGACCGTCGAGCAGGGAACGCCGCTGGCGCGAGACGTAGCCCGCGGCCGCACGCCCGCCCCTTCTCCAGACGCGCAGGCGGACCAGTACGAATGGACCGAGCAGAGGCTCGCAGACGCGGGCTACGAACACTACGAAATCTCGAACTGGGCGAAGCCCGGCTACCGCTGCGAGCACAACATGACGTACTGGCGCTGCCGCGAGTACCTGGGCCTGGGCGCGGGGGCGCACTCCTATCTGGACGGCGTGCGCTTCGCCGTCGCCGCGCTCCCCACGAAGTACCTTGAGCTGGTGGACGAGTCGTGGAAGGACCTTCAGGCGGGCGGGGAGATGAAGATGCGGCAGGTCATCTCCGGAGAGCCGATTACGCCGGAGTTGGCGATGTCAGACACGCTGATCCTGGGACTCCGCATCAACGATGGTGTGAGCCTGGCCCAGTTCCAGGAGCAGTTCGGCGTCGACGCGCTGGAGCGTTTTGCGGAAGAGCTGAGCGAACCGTTTGATGCAGGGCTTGTGGAGGAAGCCAACGGGAACCTGCGCCTTACCAAGCGCGGGCGGCTCCTCGGCAACGAGGTCTTCGTACGGCTGTTGCCGGACTAGGCCTAGCCTGGCGACTAGGGCTAGCCTGCGGCTAGGGCTAGCTCGCTTCTTCAGACTCGGGGAAAAACGTCAGCGGGTGGCCGGGCGCCAGCTCGACCTCTACTGCCGTGCCTAAGGCGAACGACGCCGAGTGATGCCGGAGGGCGTGGACGCGTCGCCCCGAGGGCAGTGCGATCTCGTGCAGCGAATAGATGCCCTGGAACACGGAGCTGACCACCCGCGCCTGGCCGTCCGTGGTGATCCTGAGCTGGATATCATCGGGACGCATCATCACATCGCCCTTCGCGCCGATAGAGACCTCGTTCTCAGCTATGGCAGTTCCGATCTCCGTCATAAGCCCGGCGTCAGTAACCGTGGCTGGCAGAAAGTCGGCGTCCCCCATGAACGCTGCTGTGAACCGGCTGCGTGGTGTGTGGTAGATCGCCTCAGGCTTGTCGATCTGTTCGATCCGTCCCGCGTTCATGACCGCCACCAGATCACCCATGTACAACGCCTCGTCCTGGTCGTGCGTCACGAAGACGGCTGCGGTCCCCGCGCTCTTGAGGATCTGCTTGACCTCCGCGCGGACCTGCGTCCGAAGGCTCGCGTCCAGGTTCGAGAATGGTTCATCCAGCAGCAGCACGTCTGGATTGGGCGCGAGCGCGCGGGCGAGAGCGACTCGCTGCTGCTGGCCGCCCGACAGTTCGTGCGGCAGCCGGTCGTCGAAGCCGGTCAGGCCGACGAGGGAGAGGGCCTGATGCGCCTGGGCATCGCGCTGGCTACCACGAGGCACGCCAAACGCGACGTTTCCGAGAACGGTGAGGTGCGGAAACAGAGCATAGTCCTGAAACACCATGCCGACGCGCCGCTTTTCCGGTGGGACGTACATCCGCGGCCCAGCGACTGTTCGCCCGCCGATCTGGATTGTTCCGCTGTCCGGCCGCTCGAACCCGGCGATGAGGCGAAGAGCCGTGGTCTTGCCGCAACCGCTGGGGCCCAGCAGCGCCAGGAGCTGGCCGCGCTCCAACTCGAGATCGAAATCGACGACGGCGCGCGTTCCGTTGAAGCTCTTGTTGAGCGTGGCGCAGGTGACGGCGTGTTCAGTCACGACGCAGGCCGCTGTTCTCGGAAGGTCAGAAAGGCCACTGGGAGGGAGGATATCAGAAGGATAAGCAGCGCGGGCGCTGCCGCGCGGGCGAAGAACGCCGAGGATGACGCTGACCACGTTGCCGTCGCCAGGGTCTTGAACCCCAGGGGACCGAGCACGAGCGTCGCGGGCAGCTCTTTCATCGTGACCAAGAAGACCCCGACGGCGCTCGCCAACAGGCCCGTCCGCAAGAGCGGCAGCAACACGGTAAGGAACACATGCGCGGGTGAGCGGCCAAGGCCCCGGGCGGCCTCCTCCACATGTGGATTGAGCTGGAGCAACGACGCCCTGATCGTTCCCGCCGCAATCGGCAGGAAGAGGATCACGTAGACGATCACAAGCAGCGGCAGCGTCTGATAGAGCGGAGTGACGTACCTTGCTCCGAAGTAGACGAACGCCAGCGCAACGACGATTCCCGGCAGCGCGAAGCCGACATACGTAGTGCGCTCGAGCATCGAACTCAACCAGCCAGTGTGGCGGACGGTCAGGAACGCGACCGGCAAGGCGGCGGCCAGCGTGGCGGCGGCCGCAAGCAACGAGACGTATGCCGAGTTGAACAGCGCCCCCCACACAAACGACAAGGACTCGCCCGCGGCCCAGCCCCTCACCAGCCAGTAGGTGAGCACGGTGACGGGCAACACGAGCGAGATCGTGACGACGGTAGCGACGCTTAGGAGCGCCGGCCAGCGCCACGCGTTGAGGCGGACCAGGTTCGGTGCGCGCGCGGAGCCCACCGCGCTCCGGTGGTAGCGGGACCGCCCGCGAGCGCGAGCTTCGATCATCAAGAGAGCGAAGCCGACCATCACGAGCACGAGCGAGCTGGCGGCGGCGAGCGTGCGATCGAACGACGTTTCGTACTGCAGGTAGATGACGCGTGTGAAGGAGTTGAAGCGCAACAAGGAGACCGCGCCGAAGTCGCTCAAGGTATACAGGGCGACCAATAGGCCGCCCGCCGCGATGGCGGGGCGCAGGTGCGGGAGGGTGACGCGGCGAAACGTTGCCCATGCCCCAAGGCCCAGACCGCGCGCCGCTTCCTCCATGGCCGGGTCCAGGTTCCAGAGCGCCGCCCGGACGCTTAGGAGCACGTACGGGAAGCTGAGAAACGAGAGGACCAGCAAGGAGCCGGAGAAGCCGTAGATCCCGGGCAGCCGATCGATGCCGAAGGGGCCCTCCAGCATCTGCTGCACGAGGCCCTTCGGCCCAAGGGCCGTGATGGCGACGAGCGCCCCGACGTAGCTGGGAATCACGAGCGGAAGCACCGTGAGGACAGACCAGAACCGTTTGAACGGCAGGTCCGTGCGAACCGTGAGCCAGGCGATGGGCACGGCGAGCGTGACGGTGGCCGCAGTCACCGCGACAGACAGAAAGACCGTCCTGAGGAGCGTGTCCAGCACCGATCGCTGCACCAGTAGGTCCCAGGCATCGGCGCCGGCCCCGAACGTACGCCCGACCACGTACGCGACGGGGAGCATAACCGCCACCGTCACGAGCAGGGAGGGAACGAGGATGAATATCGGGGGCCAGGAGGTCCGCGCCCAGCCGCTCGTGTCCGGAGCGGCTGGTGCGACGGCCTCCATCTCGAGCGCCATGGTTACGGGATCACACCGACGCTTCTGAGGAGGTCGAGCGTGCCTTCCAGGTCAGACAGGCTGGAGAGGTCCAGGTCAGGCACCTCGATCTCCTCCAGCGGGACTAGGTCCGCTTGTGGCGCTACGCCTTCGACGAGCGGGTACTCGAACGTCTCATCGGAGAAGTACTGCTGCGCCTCTACCGAAAGCAGAAAGTCGATGAACCGCTCCGCTGCCGGCTGGTGGTCAGCGCTCTTCAGGATGCCAGCCCCCGCGACGAGCACGACCGCGCCCGCATCGCCTCCCCTCATGAATGCGTTACGGGCTGAGAACGAATCGCCTTCCTCGGCAAGGAAGCGATGGAGGTAGTAGTGGTTAACGAAGCCGACGTCCACCTCTCCATTGGCGACAGCCTGGACGATAGGCGTGTTCTTGGGATACTCGGTGGGGTTGTTCGCCTTGATCCCTTCCAACCACTCACGGGTCTCGTCATCGCCGACGATCTGACGCATCGCGGTCACCATTGATTGGAAGGAGCCGTTGGTCGGCGCCCAGCCGATCCGGCCCTTCCAGACAGGGTCGGTGAAATCGAAAATCGATTCGGGCAGGTCCGCTTCCGTCAACGCGTCCGTGTTGTAGACCACGGTCCTGGCCCGACCCGTCACGCCTACCCAGGTGCCCAAGGGCGAGCGGAAAGAGACCGGGACTTGCTCGAGGATGCTGGCCGGGAGCACGCCGAGTTTGTCCGAAAGGGCGCCGAGAGAGCCAGGATCGGAGCCGAAGAAGACGTCGGCGGGGCTATTGCCGCCCTCTTCGAAGATCGTGGCGATGAGCTGGGCGTTCGATCCGTAGCGGACGCCGACATCCAGCCCCGTCTCCTCTTCGAATTGATCGATGAGCGGCCCAACAAGGTCCTCCTCACGGCCAGAGTAGATAACGAGGTCGGCGCTCCCCTCCCCGCCGCCGCAGGCAGCGACGAAGACGAGCAGGCTCGCCGAAAGCGCGGCGATGGCGGCAGCGCCTCTGAATCTGCGAAGTAACTGTAGGAATCGGCTTCCAGACATCTATCTCTCCACTCGTTTCATACGATAGTGCTTACCATTTTAGTTAGTGTATACTAAGAATATCTCTGTGTCCATACTAACATCCCTCATCTTTGCACAAACCTCACGGGCCGTCATGTGCCGAACGGATGTTTTCGACAGGCCGTTCGGCCGCAGAGCGCACACCGTGCTACAATCGCTCGCACGCCGATTTTAGGAGGAGCTAACAATGGAAGCCTACGAATGCATTCTCTCAAAGCGAGACAGCCGCTCCTACAGCGGCCAAGCGATCTCTGAAGAGACGCTACAGGGCATCTTGCAGGCAGGACGGATGTCCGGCAGCTCCAAGAACACGCAACCGTGGGGCTTCATTGTCATCCAGGACGACGCGCAGAAGGCGAAGATTGCGGAATGCGGCGACTTCGCGAAGCACGTGCCCGCGGCGACGCTGGTGATCGTGGTCGTGCTTACGCCGGGCGGCAGCGGTTTCGATGCGGGGCGGGCCGCACAGAACATGATGCTGGCCGCCTGGAACAGAGGCATCACCTCATGCCCGGTCGCGCTGCACAGGCCCGATTGCGCTTCCGACGTCCTCGGCCTGCCCGAAGGCCACACGGCGGCGATGCTGCTTGCCTTCGGGTATCCAGAGTCGGAGGAGTCGCGGCACCGCGGAATCGCACGCAATGCCATGAAGGAGCTCGTCCATCAGGAGCGCTGGTAGGCGCCCCGCGCCTGAAACGGGCCGTCTCTCCCTTGCGCTAAGCGCCCATATTCGCGATCCTTATGACATAACAAGTTGTGTATGAGATTGCGAACGTTCCTCCGCTAGCGGACGCTAGCGTGTTTACTCCATGCCTCAGGTGAACGACCTAGCGGTAGCGCCGTTGCGTGACTACGCGCTGCGCCGCTCGTCGCTGGACGCGCTGGAGGCGATGGAGATCGTTACTCCCACGGCGATTCAGGTTCAGACGATACCACTGCTCCTTGAGGGCAGGGACGTCATCGGCCAGGCGTACACGGGGTCCGGCAAGACGCTCGCCTTCGGCCTTCCTCTCGTGGAACAGATGGACGAGGGCGAGCGGTTCGTGCAGGCGCTTGTGCTCTGCCCGACGCGTGAGCTAGCTCAGCAGGTCGGCGGGGTGCTCGAGCAGTTGGTGGCGGGCACGCGGATCCGATGCGTGGTGGTGTTCGGGGGCCGGGCGATAGGACCCCAGCAGGACGCGATACGCGCCGGCGCGCAGATCGTCGTCGGAACGCCAGGCCGCGTGCTCGATCTGATGGGCAGGCGGTCGATGAAGCTTGACCGCGTGAAGTTTCTGGTCCTGGACGAGGCGGACAAGATGCTGGACCAGGGGTTTGGCCCGGACGTGGAGCGCATCCTCGCGAGCACTCCTAAGGAGCGGCAGACGGCGCTCTTCTCCGCAACGACGCCCGGCTGGGTTCTGAACGTCTCTAAGAAGTTCCTTCATTCGCCGGAGATCATCCAGACGAAGGCGGAAGACGGCGGGCCAGACATCGACCACGTCGTCTACGAGACCTTCGGCGGCGGCAAGTTCGAAGTGCTCCGGCGGCTGCTCGATGAGGAGATCGAAGGCTCTACGCTCGTGTTCGGGCGAACGAAGCGAGGCGTGAACCGTCTCTACACGAAGCTGTCCAAGCTTGGCTACAAGGTTGGCGAACTGCAGGGCGACCTGAACCAGCAGCAGCGCGACCGTGTCTTGACGCGCTTCCGGGAACGGAAGACGCCGGTCCTCGTCGCCACAAACGTGGCCGCGCGCGGGCTCGATGTCTTGCATATCGAGCGAGTGATCAACTACGACGTGCCCGAGAGCCACGATCTGTTCACGCATCGCGTCGGACGGACGGGCAGGATGGGACGGCAGGGCCTGGCGATCACGTTGCTCGGCGCCGAGGACCTGGCGAAGTTCCACGAGATCGAGCGCGGCTTGGGACGCAAGCTGCCCCGGCTCACCGCCGACGGCAAGATCGTTCAGCCGCCGGTCCCACTCCGTCGCAACGGACGCCGCATGGGTGGTTTGGGCCGTCGGGTCCGGCGCTAGCACGGCCCACCGCCGAGGCTTGACAGTACGCGGTACCTCTGAGATACTGGCGTCACTAGAGATGAGGAAATGCTTCTAGGCTGGAAACGACCGCCGGTCGTCCTGCGGGACGGTCGGCATGGATGTTACCCCACCCGTTGTCTACCAGGCAACGGGTTTTTGTTTGCTCAACAACGCAGGTCTTTGTTTGTCCAGAAACGCGGGTTTTTGTTTACCCGGAAATCGGTGCGCGGACCACCTCACTCACGCACCTGGACCAAGCCAACACACAGTGTAGAGATGAGGTGAACATGCTTAGCATCGGAATTGACTTCGGAACGTCCAACTCGAGCGTCGCCGTGTGCGACGGCCAGACGGTGGAGCTGCTGGAGCTGGACGCCCACGCGAAAGACAGACGCGTGATGCGGTCGCTGCTGTACATCCCGCGCGATGGCGAGATCGTGGCGGGACAGCGCGCGCTCGACCTGTACACAGAGCAGAACACTGGGCGGGAGGTGCGGATGGAACGCCGCTACCTTGGCGAGGTGAAGATGACGTTCTCCGACATGGAGGTCGTGAAGGACGCATACGCGATGGTGGACGTGAACGAGCCAGGCCGCCTGTTCCAGTCGTTGAAGCGCTTCCTGGCGATGACGTCGTTCAAGAAGACGGACGTGTTCGGCACGGAGTACACGCTGGAGGAGCTGGTGGCGACGCTGGCCCAGCAGATGGTACGCGCCGCCGAGGCAGCGCTCGGCAGCAGGATCAGCTCGCTGGTGGTGGGGAGGCCCGTTCGCTTCGACGATGACGACGAGAAGGA
>JADFRJ010000074.1 GCA_022561355.1 Chloroflexota bacterium
AGGGCTGCGCTCCCCGGCAGCGCGATGCCGAGGCCCTCGCTGACGGCGGCCATGGTGTTCGCCGTGAACATGCCGCCGCACGAGCCAGCCGACGGGCAGGCGACGTGCTCCAGCTCGTTCAGCTCTTCGTCGGTCATCTTGCCGGCAGAATGCGTGCCGACGCCTTCGAACACGTTCTGGACCGTGACGTCCTTGCCGCGGTACTTGCCCGGAAGGATCGTGCCGCCGTAGAGGAAGATGCCGGGCAGGTTCACCCGCGCCAGCGCCATCATCATCCCCGGCAGGCTCTTGTCGCAGCCGGCGATGGCGGCCAGGCCGTCGTAGGCGTGCGCCAGCATCATCACCTCCACGGAGTCGGCGATGATCTCGCGGCTCACCAGGGAGGCCTTCATCCCCTCGTGGCCCATCGCCATGCCGTCGCCCACGGCGATCGTCGCGAACTCACGCGGCGTGCCGCCTGCGCTGGAGACGCCCTCCTTGACGAACTGCGCCAGGCCGCCCAGATGGATGTTGCAGGGCATCGCCTCGTTGCCCGCGTGGCCCACGGCGACGATGGGCTTCTTCAGGTCGTCGTCCTTCAGCCCCATCGCGTAGAAGTACGACCTGTTGGGCGCGCGCTCTGCCCCCTCGGTCACCTGCCAGCTTTTGGGCTTACCGGGGGCGTGAGCGCGCTGTTCAGGCGCGGTTGGCTGTTCCGTATCTGTGCTCATAAGAAGCGTCCTCTCTGCGCCGTGATGTGGTAGGCCAAGCGTATCGAAGCCAGGGTGGGTTCTCAAGCAGGGGGAACTGCATGTGTGGCCTTTGGGCGTCTTGTTAGAATGCCGTCAGGGGAGCGTTGATCCGGTAGATGCTCGATAGCGCATCGCGGAAGTAGGCAGATATGGCGTCGAGTTGGGCCAGTGGCGTACTGCGCATGGCAGCAGCGTGGCGAGCAGTCCTCGGAGCCGTCTTTTCTCGCAGATTCACCACGTTGTGGATCATTGTGCTGGTCAACCTGACGGTCGCTACCGCTTACATTCTGACCCGTAGTGGCGCCACCACGGCCGTTCGTATCGAGGCGAACGGGAATCACTACCGAACGTACGTCGACGGCGAACTGGCGTTAGAAAAAACCTTCAGTGGCGAATCTGAAGGCGGCATCGGCTTTCTCCTGCCTCAGGAATTTCGACTTCCCGGGCTTCCGTCCCCCTCCGGCATTGATTGGGTGCGCGTCACCGACGCGGCTACTGGCGCCGTCCTCTTCGAGGATTCGTTCGATGGCTCGCCTTCCCCCCTCTGGCAAGACGACGCTGGATCGTGGTGGGTCGAAGACGGTGTCTATACCACCGACGAATCTGTACCGGTAACGACCGGCTTCCAGCCTTGGGGAGACTACGTCGTGGAAGCCAAGCTGCGCAATGTCACCGAAGCCACGTTGTTCGTGCGAACCGCAGACGCGGACGACGCCATCGCGTTCGACATTGGGCCGTTTCGTGCGCTCGGAGGGAAGAGCATCGCGAAGATCGAGGACGGGGCAGAAGTCGATAAGCTCACTGGCCTTCGGCTGGAGGTCAGTCGTGTCCAGACACTTCGGTCCATCCTGGCGATGCTGCTTCGTCCGTATCCCGTTTTGCTCCTGATGATCACCGGTGCGGCGCTTGTGGCATTCGTATTGCGATTCGCTCCGCTCGAACGTCTCATCCAAACGGTCGCCGTCCACATCCCCACGTGGGCTCTTGTATCTGCGCTGTCCGCTGCCACGTTCGCGCTCCTTCTGTACCAGCTCTACGTCATCGGCGATGCGATGCCGCATGTGCCGGATTCGGTAGCGTATGTCTTTCAGGCGAAGATCTTCGCATCAATGAGCGTGACAGCTGGCGTACCAGCTGTTCCAGCGAACTTCTCCTATTTCAACCCACCTATGTTGATTGCGGAGGACGGCCGCTGGTTTAGCGTGTTTCCGTTCGGCCATTCACTAGTCTTGGCCGTGGGAGAAGTGATAGGAGGCATGTGGCTGATGCCACCCCTCCTGGGGGCGGCGTCCATCGTTCTCATCTACCGAATAGGCCGCCATATCTACGGCGAGATCGTTGGCGTACTAGCAGCCGTCTTGCTCTTCTCAAGCCCCTTCTTCCAGATGACCGCCAGCAACTTCATGTCCCACAATACGGCGGCCTTCGTGTTGCTCCTTTGCCTGTTCTTCATCGTGCGCCCCACCAAGCGCCGCCACCTCTCCATGTTGATGGCTGGCATGTTCTTGGGGCTGTTGTTCAATATCAGGCCGCTCGCTGCCGTTGCCTTCATGCCTGTATTGGGAGGCTTCATGGCGTTTGAATTCGTACGTTCGGCCTCAGACCGCAGAGCGTTGTTAAGAGATAATCTCGCCTTCGCAGCGGGGAGCCTGTTGCTGCTGATCGCCTATTTCCTCTACAACCAGATGACGACCGGCGATTTCGTGACCTCGTCGTATGCTCTTGGAGGGACCTATTCAGAGGACAGCTTCGGGTTCGCGGGCAGCCATTCATTCGCGCTCGGGCTCCAGAATGGACAAGAGTTGCTCTCCCTCTTACTCCTCGTCGCTCATGGCTGGCCCCTGGCCATTGGGCTTGGATTCGCCGCGGCTCCCTTCATGCTCGGCTCCAGGAAGCGCTGGGACTACGTTCTCGCTGCGTCTATCTTGTCGTTAGCAGCGTCGGCTACGCTGTTCCATCTGGCGGCCGTCATGCACGGGCCACGCCTCTGGTACGAGATCATGCCGTTCTTGATCCTCCTCACGGCGCGCGGTGCGCAATGCCTAGCCAGCGCGGGAGCAACGCTTGCCGATTGGTTGGCAAATCGCCTCTGGAACGGCGCACCGCAGGCGTCGCCGGGCATCACGAGGCTGGCAGTCTACGGTCTGGTTGGCGGATTGGTGGCGTTCAGCCTGCTTGGCTGGTTCGGCCAGCGCCAGGCCTGGGGTGGGGACGGCATTACGACCTTCACTCCTGCCGAGGCATCCCAGTTGGAGGGTTTCAATTTCACCGACAGCCGACTGCTGGATCTTGCGACGGACATGGAGCTGGAGAACGCACTGGTGCTCGTCGATGACTGCGGCCAATGGTTCTGTTACGGGAGCGTGTTTTGGAACAATTCACCGGGGCTCGACGGCAATGTGGTCTGGGCGGAACTGAAGCAGACGCAAGATGATGTCGCTGTGCTAGGCCTGTATCCGGATAGGGATGTATACCTAGCGAGCTATCTCGGCAGGAGCATCTCACCAGCCACCATCGACGACATTTCAGCTAGGTTGGAGGATCTTGCAGCCGAGGAGCGTCAGGATGTGATCGACGCTCAGACATCTACTCCAGAGGAGCGCGACCTCACGAGAGAAGCCGACTTGGAGAGAGTTCGCGAAGCGTTGGAGTTCTGCGTCGAGGTGACGGGCAGATTTCCCGATTCGGGCGGCAACCTGCGTGCGCTCTCCCTAGTGGTGCTATCCGGTTCCGATTGCCTCTTAAAACGGCTCCTCCCAAACGTTCCTCAGGATCCGCTTGGCGATCCGGTACGTGACGGCTATTGGTATCAGTCGAACGGAGTAGACTTCCTACTCGTTGCTCTTCTTGAGAGCAGTCCTGACGAACTGACGGATTGCCCGGAGGACCTGGAGCAAACGAGAGACTCGCTGGGTCGCATGTGCGTCAGAGGGAGGTAGCGTGAAGCCTGCTCGTTCAGCCTGAGCACCGGCGCTCGTAGCGCCGCGATCTGCGGACTATAATGGTGCCAGAGCGCCATGACCGCTAACACGGACCGCACGTCTCTCCTCACCGCGATGAGCGACTCCATCTTGGCGATGGCCGGGGAGCCGCGTCTGGGGCCGGTGCTGCGGCGGCTCGTCGAGGGAGCGAGGGAGTTGGTGGGCGCCCGCTATGCGGCGATCGGTGTGCCGGACGATGAGGGCGAAGGCTTCGGCGAGTTCATCTATACCGGCATGAGCGACGAACTGGTTGCCAAGCTCGGCCCGCTGCCGCGCCAGCACGGCCTCCTCGCCGCCATGCTGGAGGAGCAGGCGCCGTATCGCGCCGCCGACATCAAACAGGACCCGCGTTTCAACTGGTGGCCGGACGCCCATCCCAGGATGGCGTCCTTCCTGGGCGTGCCGATCGCGTCGCGCGGCAACGTCATCGGGGCGTTCTACCTCACCGATAAGGAGAGCGCGCCCGAGTTCACGCAGGCCGATCAGGAAGCGATCGTCCTGCTCGCCGCGCACGCCGCCGTCGCGATCGAAAACGCGCGGCTGTACGAGCGCAGCAGGGAACTATCGGTCGTCGAAGAGCGCAACCGGCTCGCGCGCGACCTGCACGACTCTGTGTCGCAGACGCTCTTCAGCATGACGCTCACCGCAGAGGCGGCGCTGGCGGCGATCGACAACGACCAGCAGGCAGCGGCGGCGGAAGTGGCGACCATCCGCGACCTCTCCCGGGCGGCGCTGAAGGAGATGCGCTCGCTGATCTTCGAGCTGCGGCCGGCCGACCTCGAATCTGACGGCCTGGTGGCGACGCTGGAGAAGCACATCGACGTGATGCGGCGGACCGGTCGCGGCGACGTCCACATCGAAGCGGGTGCCTACGAGCCGCAGCCGATGAATATTGAGCAAGTGCTGTTTCGCATCGCGCAGGAATCGCTCAACAACGCATCGAAGCACGCCGGCGCGAACCGCATCGACGTTGAACTAGCGGTCGAGGAAGGTAGCGTGCGCCTCGTCGTGAAGGACGACGGCAAGGGCTTCGACGTCTCCGACCCTCAGATACGCGCGCACCGCCTGGGCCTCACCTCCATGGAAGAGCGCGCGGACGAACTTGGCGGCCGTCTGCGCATCGAATCGACTAAAGGCCAAGGGACCCGCGTCGTGCTGGAGGTGCCGCTTGCCTGATCCGGCTCCTGCGTCGCCGATTCGGGTGCTCATCGTGGACGACCACGCCGTGGTGCGGCAGGGGCTGAAGGCGTTCCTCCGCGTTCAGGACGACATCGAATTCGTCGGCGAGGCCGCGAACGGAGCGGAGGCTGTCACACAAGCAGTCTCCCTCCAGGCGGACGTGATCCTGATGGACCTCATCATGCCGGAGATGGATGGCGTCGAGACGATGCGCCAGCTCACCGCCGCCGGCGTCGAATCAAAAGTGCTCGTTTTGACGAGCTTCGCGGAGGATGAGCAAATCCTTGCCGCCATCAAGGCAGGCGCGGCCGGCTATCTGCTGAAAGACGTGCAGCCCCAGGAGTTGGGCAATGCGATCCGCTCCGTGCATGCTGGCGACGCTCAGCTCCATCCCTCAGTGGCCTCGAAGCTCATGCGAGAGGTCGCGGCGGCGGACTCGCGAGGCAAGGACGCGGACGCGCTCACGGCCCGCGAACTCGACGTCCTCAAGGCGTTGGCGCGTGGCATGTCCAACAAGGAGATCGCTGCGGAGCTGGGCGTGGCCGAGAAGACCGTAAAGACCCACGTCAGCAGCATCCTCCGTAAGCTCGGAGTGGCGGACCGCACGCAGGCTGCCCTCTATGCCGTCCGTGAGCGGCTAGCGGACCCGCAGTAGAACGCACGCATGATCCCACTAGAAAGCTCAGCAGGTATGGGGGCTCAGGACCAGCCCCAGGAGGAACTAACGAATGCTTGAAGAGAGCCTCTACTACTTCAATCGTGCAGCTGACGTCTTGGATCTCTCTGAGACCTATCGCAAGGTGCTGCAAACCCCAGTGCGCACTGTGAAGGTGGAGGTCGTGACGGAGAGCGATAGTGGAGAACTGTTATCGCATATCGGCTATCGCGTGCAGCACAACCAGGCTCGCGGACCGATGAAGGGCGGCCTCCGCTTCCACCCGACGCTCAATGAAGAACACGCCACTGCGCTCGCCGGCTTGATGACCTGGAAGACGGCGGTCGTCAACATGCCTTTTGGGGGAGCAAAGGGCGGAATCAATTGCGATCCCGCCAAACTTTCGTTGCCAGAGCTCGACGCGATAACCCGTCGATTTGTCGAGGGTGTGAAAGACATCATCGGCCCAGCGGTGGACATCCTAGCGCCGGATGTGAACACCAACTCGCGGGTGATGGCTTGGATTATGGACGAGTACTCGAAGTACCACGGGTTCTCGCCCGGCGTCGTCACGGGCAAGCCACTCGATCTCTTCGGATCCGAGGGTCGCGAGGAGGCGACGGGACGGGGGGTTCTGATCTGTCTGGAACAAGCGCTGGCGGACAACGGCCAGAACCTCGATGGGGTCTCAGTCGCGTTGCAAGGGTTTGGCAACGTCGGCAGCCACGCCGCGCGCCTAATCGCAGAGCGTGGAGGGATCGTCGTTGCCGTGGCCGACCACCTCGGAGGCGTGGAGCGTAGCGACGGTTTAGATGTGCCTGAGCTTGTTACGTACGCCAACGAGCATGGAACCGTCACCGGGTTTCGCGGTGGCAGCGCCTTTGACGGACCGGAGGTCATCACCTGGAATGCCGACGTCCTAATTCCCGCGGCGTTGGGGAACGTTATCACGAAGGACAATGCGGGTGACGTCCGTGCCGCGATCGTGATCGAAGCAGCCAACGGGCCAACCACTCCGGAAGGCCACGAGATTCTCCAGCGACGCGGCGTGACGGTAGTCCCTGATATCTTGGCCAATGCGGGCGGTGTCACCGTGAGCTACTTCGAGTGGGCCCAGAACATCCAGCGGTTCCGCTGGGATCATCAGCGCGTCACGCAAGAGCTGGAGAAGATCATGCTGGAGGCCTACGGGGCGGTGCGTGGAGTCGCGAAGGAGCACAAGGTCGATCTTCGGACCGCGGCCTTCGTGCTCGGCATTCGGCGCGTAGCCCGCGCCGCGCTTGCGCGACGGACGTTCCGGAACCCTCCCGCTATCGGGTAGCACTCGCTACCGGCAACCTCTGGTGCAGATCGGACTCTAGCAGCTTTCGCACTCAGCCGGCCTCGCCAACCTACCACCCAAGCCTGATGACCTAGGTCCAAAGGCCTAGTGCTGTCGTTCCCGCGCCCGATGTGGCGCGCCGCAGCTTTGCCTATCGTGAGTGCAAGACGGCTAGCAACTCACTCGGAGGTGAAGTCATGAAACTGTCAGGCAACGTAGCACTCGTCACAGGAGCGTCTCGCGGGCTTGGGTTCGAAATAGCCAAAGCCTACGCGGAGCGCGGCGCGAAGCTCGTCATCGCCGCCCGCGATGGCCAACAGCTCGCGGCGGCGGAGGCTGAGCTGGCGAAGGAGACGGACGTCGTCGCACTGGCGCTGGACGTCTCGCAGGACGCGGAGCGCCTCGTGCAGGTCGGCATCGATCGTTTCGGCCGGGTCGACGTGCTGGTGAACAACGCGTCGGAGTTGGGCCCGAGTCCGATGCCGGCTCTTGAATCCTACCCATGGCAAGAGCTGGAGCGCGTCTTCCGCGTCAACGTGCTGGCGCCGCTGCACCTGACGCAACTCGTGCTGCCCGGCATGAAGGAGCGCGGCGCGGGTGTCATCATCAACGTCTCGTCCGATGCCGGCGTGGAGGCGTATCCCGGTTGGGGCGGCTACGGCGCCAGCAAAGCGGCGCTCGAGCACCTGTCGCGCACATTGGCCGCCGAACTGGACGGCACAGGCGTGTGCGTCTATGCGGTAGACCCGGGCGACATGAACACAGAGATGCATCGGCTCGCCGAGCCGGGCGTCGATCTCTCGGACCTGCCCGCCCCTGCGGCGTCCGCGCCCGCGTTCGTGCAGTTGGTAGAAGACCAGCCTGCTTCCGGCAGGTTCCAAACCCAAGAGCTGTTGGCGCCCGTGAGCTAAGAGAGTATGTGAGCTAAAGGAGAAAACAAAATGCTGGCAACACTAGAACGTCCAACAGCACAGACCACGAGAGCACGCATAGTCAGGCCGCTCGACTTCCAGCTTCCGGCGGCGCTGGAGGCGAGAGTGCCCCCGGAAGCGCGAGGACTCGCTCGCGACGACGTGCGGCTGCTGGTGAGCTATCGAGACGGAGACCGGGTCGTGCATACGCGGTTCAGGCAGATAGCGGAGTTCTTGGACCCAGGCGACCTGATTGTCGTGAACGATTCGATCACGATCCCAGCGGCGCTGAGCGCCACCCGCGCGAACGGCGACGAACTAGCCTTGCACCTCTCGACCCGGGTCGCACCCGACGGGGTCAGACCCGACCGGGTCGGACCCGACACCTGGGTGGTTGAGCCGCGCAAGACTGCTGTCCGGGTGGGCGAGCGGCTCTCGCTGCCCGCGGGTGGCTCCGCTGAGATCACGGCGCCGCATCACGGCTCCACGCGGCTATGGCGCGCGCGCTTGGACCTGCCGCTGCCGTGGCTGCCCTACCTGGAAGCGCATGGCCGCCCGATCGCCTACGACTACGTGGACGGCGAGTGGCCGCTCGCGATGTACCAGACGGTCTACGGCGCGAACCCTGGTTCCTCTGAGATGCCCTCCGCCGGTCGCGCGTTCAGCGGCCGCGTGATGGAAGCGCTCCGCCGGAAGGGCGTTGGCATCTCACCGATCACGCTCCATACCGGCGTCGCCAGCCTGGCGGACCACGAACCGCCGTACGAGGAGTGGTTCTCGGTACCCGCCGCGACCGCCGACGCGATCGCCAGGACGCGTGTGGCCGGTGGCCGCGTGATCGCCGTCGGGACGACCGTTGTGCGAGCGCTCGAGACCGCGGCGGAGGCGACCGGCGCCGTTGTTCCGCGGACCGGCTGGACCGACCTGATCGTGACGCCGGAAGCGGGCGTACGCACCGTCGATGGCATGCTGACGGGCTTCCATGAGCCGAAGGCCAGCCACCTGGCGATGCTAGAGGCGATCGCTGGCCGCGATCACCTCACGGTCACGTACGAGGCGGCGCTGACGGGCGGCTACCTCTGGCACGAGTTCGGCGACTTGCATCTGATCCTGTAGATACCTTGCCCTGAACATACGAAGATGCCCCTCGTGAAAGGGGCATCTTGAGTCTCGCTAGCTAGCCTGCAGTTGTGCAGCAACTGCGAAGCTGGATTGGAAGCTAGCCTGTAGGCTAGCCATTCAGGCGAGTTCCTTCAAGTGCGCTTCCGCCAGCCGGACGGCCCGATGGAACGCGCCGCGCGCCATCAGCGAGCGCTCCGACTTCGCGCGCTCCGCGAAGAGGTCGCGGAACAGCTCCCAGGCCTCGCGGTTCTCCGGCTCGCCCTTCTTCACCCAGTCGGCCAGGTGGCAGGCCATCTGCAGGTCGCCGTCCTCGCGCAGCTTGCGCGCTCGGTCGAGGATGGTTGTCGAATCGACGGCGCCCATCAGCTCCCGCGCCACGTCCTCCGAGTGCGCGGGCAGGATGTTGGCGGGGTCGCCGTCGTACCACCCGCCGTAGAGCCGGTAGACGTTCCGCGCGATGAACTCCGGGTGGTCGTAGATCGGCTGGAGCCACGGCTTTTTCGCCAGCTCTGCGGGGTACTCCATCTCGCGGATGATGTCCTCCAGCCACTTGCCCTCGTTCATCTTCTCCACGACCTGGTCGTGGATCGTGCGCAGCCACTGCGCCGTCGAAAGCAGCGCGTCCTGGATCAGTGCCTCGCCTTGCATCACGGGGCCGTGGCCCGGCAGCAGCACCTCCGGGCGCAGGCCGGCCATGCGCTCCAGCGCGTCGGCCCAGTCCTTCGCGTAGCGCTGGACTTTGTACGGATTGCCGGCGTTCGGCGATGACCAGACGAACGTGTCGCCCGTGCAGAGGACCCGCCGGGAAGCGCACCAGACCCAGGTCTCGTCGTCGGTCTCGCCGCGGGCGTGGTACAGCTCGAAGCGCTCCCCGCCGACCTCAAGATTGAGAGCGTCGCGATACGTGACGTCTGGGTAGACCCAGTTGG
>JADFRJ010000075.1 GCA_022561355.1 Chloroflexota bacterium
GGCTATCCAGACGGCCTGACCGAGCTTGAGATTCCCTTGACGGCCCGCATTGTGGCCGTGGCCGATGTCTACGACGCGCTGATCAGTAAGCGGCCGTACAAAGAAGCATGGTCTCCGGAAGAGGCGATACGAGAGATCCAGAGCATCTCAGGTTCGCACCTGGACCCACAGATCGTGGAAGCCTTCGTGGCGATGTACGTGGATGGCACAATCAAGCGCCTGAGCCACGTGGCGCCCGACATCAGCCTAGAAGCGGCCTAACCGCCTGCCGCAAGGCAGACTCCGCCCTTTAATTGAGCAGGGCGGCCGAATGGCGGTTATCAATTCTCCCCTTGGCCGCCGGTAGAGGCCGCGTCCGTCCCGCCGGCCGCAGCGCGAGCATGACGCCAAAGTGGGAGAATCTCTCGTCTCTCACGAACCGTCCACCCGATCGCCAGCAAAATGTACAAGACGCCGAAGCCGACGCGTACCTCGTCGATTGGTATGGCAAGCTGAATCGAGAACAGCACAAAGATCAGGAGGGCTTCGCGCACACCGAAACGTAGGTTCAGCAACACGGCAACAGCAAACAGCGACTGTGCGGCCGTGAGGAACACTTCGTTCGCCTGCCTGCCCTCTACCGGCAGCGCGTCCAGCGTCCCACCGGAGATACTAAAGGCGATCGGGAGCGACCCGACCAGCAGAGTCCACTGATTGACTTTCGATGCGATCAACAGCGTCATCGCCGCACCCGCGCGGCCTCGCAAGGCCAGCATCGCCGCCAGGATGAACTCCGGCGATTCAGATGCGAGCGGCGCGACCCACTGCACTAACAAGAACTCGTCTATCCCAAAGGATTCCCCTGTCTCGACAAGCCCGTTCGCAAACGGCTCCGCTGCGGCGAACACCACGCCCGCCGCGAAGACGAAGATCCCGATCACCGCGGCCCATTTGAGCTTTGGAGTCAGCTCCGCAATCGAAACCGCCGGACCCATCAACTCGTGCTCGCTGGGAGGACTCTTGGAAGACATGACCAGATAAAGGCCGAACAAGCTGATCAACACCCCGCTGTCGATCAACGATAGGCTCTCCTTAAGCGGAATCGAAAAGCTGTAGAGGGCCGCAATGGCGAGAAAGATCAGCCCGATTGCGTTCGTCTTGCCGACCGAGAGTTGCGTCTTCCTCGTCTTGAACCAGAACAGCAAGAACACGAGCGGCCAGGCGAAGCCGATCAGCAGCCGGTTCGCGCCCGTCATGTTCGCGAGAGCAAGTTCGACCGGCCGTGCCTCCGTTGGGTCGAACATGCTGGGATCCAGGCCCAGTTCGGCACCGGCCTGCCATGCAAAATACAGATCGACAGCGTATTCTGGCAGGACGGCGATGATCGCGAGGACGGCGAGCGCTAGCGTGGCCGAGACCAGCTGTTCTGCTACTTCCGAAGCCCAGACGAGCAACGTCGCGGCCGCCATAATCGAGATGCCGAAGATCAGCGACTCGATGGCGGGGTCCATGTGGACGTCGGCCAGCCCCGTGAGATCGAGCAGGCGAAGGATAGGACCAGGGGCTGCTATTGCGCCCGCGCCTGCAATCTGGAGCCAGTTCCTCGCGTTATTGACAGGCACGGCAGGATGATGTGTCTTGGCTTCAGACATCTCTACCTAGTAGCATAGGCCACACTTATGTTACGTTCGAGCGTGGACCGCGCGTTCCGGCCGTTCGTTGTTATCTTCTCGGCGCTCACGAGCGCGTTGTTCGTCGTCACCTGGATCATCTCGCAGCGCGTCCTTCATCCCCCGCACAAGCAAGAAGACCACACGCTGGCCGACTTCGATCTACCGGCCCAGGAGGTGACGTTCCTCGGCCGCGACGGCACCCGGCTCGCCGGCTGGTACATCCCGGCGGGCGGCCCGCCGGCGCCAGGGATTGTACTTTCGCACGGTCACGGGCGCAGCCGTTCGGAGCTGCTGCCACACGCGAACTTCCTGCATGACGCCGGCTACGCCGTCTTCGTGTTCGACTACCGGCATCGTGGCGAAAGCGAGGGCAACGAGGTTGCGATGGGCCTCAGCGAGCAGGACGACTTGCTCGCGGCGATCGACTACCTGGCGGGACAGCCCGATGTGGACGCCCGCCACATCGGCATCCTCGGCCTCTCGATGGGCTCGGTCGTCGCGCTCCTCGTCGCCGCGCGTGATCAGCGCATCAGGACCGTCGTGGCGGAGTGCCCCTACGCGACGGCGGAGGCGATCATGACGCGCGCCCTCCAGCACTTCTATCACCTGCCGCGTTTCCCATTCGCGGTTGCGGCAAAGCGGCTCGTTGAGCTGCGACTCGGTACGTCGATCGACGTCGCCGACGCGATCGACGTGGTCCGGCGGATCGCCCCCCGCCCGCTCATGTTCATCGCCGACGAGGCCGACGCCGTGCTTGGCCCTGATGAAACGCGGAAGCTTTATGACGCCGCCCGCGAGCCGAAACGCTTCTGGCTCGTGCCTGCCGCCGGCCACGCACGCGGCTGGCAGGCGGCGCCGGAGGAGTACGAACGGCGCGTGCTGGAGTTCTTGCTCACCTCGCTGGGAGAGCCACCATCGGCCCATCCCTCTGCGGAACCAGACTGACGCGCGATCTCCCACCATCACGTGCGGAATCCGAGCAGCACAACCCGTTTCCCGTCGCATCCTTCCGGGCCGGAGTGTTAGGATAGTTGGAAAGAGGGCGGAAGTTAGAGAGAGCGTTTCTCATGAAATATGCACTAGCTGCCGTAGTGGTCGTCGCAGCGCTTGGCGCTGGGATCTTCTTTGCTGCCGGCGGGTTGCTCCTGGAGAGCGCCGAACCGCCAAGTGTGGACGAAGCGGTCGAAGCGTTGGATGCTGATCGGCTCGCGCCACGCTTCGACGGCGAGATCGCCGGGCTTACGATCGTCCCGAGGCAGGGCGAAGAGTACGCGTACGACACGCACTGCTCGACGCCACAGTGGGATGAATATGGCGGCGTGGAGGCCGGCTTTGCCACCGGGACGGCGATCGACATTCCAAACATCTCAGGATTCGAAATCGTTGACCATCAGGTCGCATGGTGCGATGGGCGAGTGGCGTTCAACAGCGTGAGACTGACCTCACCTGGCAATGATGCCTCCGTAACCATCGTTCGAGTCCTAGCCGACCCTGTGCTTCACAAGGACGTCCCGGCTGACCGAGTGACGGCGGTGACCGTGGACGGTCAGCAAGCGGCCCACATCGAGCCGGTTCGGTTCGACGATGGCCTATTTAGCCTGTCCCGCGAAGAGTTGTACATCGTCGAAGATTTCGGCATCACACTTGTAGTCACAGAAGGGCGCGTCGACCTCTTTGACGTCGCCGCTCAGGTTTTGGGAGGAAGTCGATGACAAGAATACTGCTCACAGCGCTAATGGCGGTGGTCCTAGGACTTCTATTTGGCTCGCTCCAGCCGGTGTCAGCCGGGCGGCGTCCGGACTCACATACCTAACGACACAAACGCGCCCCGATCTCTCGGGGCGCGTCGCGTTGCGCATTGTTGGGGCCGACCTATGTGTCGGCCCTACGGCGGCTAGGGGATGATCACGGCGCGCCGTACTTTGGTGCCGCCGCCTTCCTTCTGCCATTCCGCCTCCTCGAACGCCTTGTTGATCTCCTCCAGCGGGTACTTGTCGTGCAGAACGACCTCCTCGTGCGGATACTTGTTCTTGGTGCGCACCAGGAAGTTCAGCGCCTGCGGGATCACCCACGGGTCGTACATCACAACGCCGACGATCTTCTTGCTGCCCCAGACGAGCGCCGATGGGTCGATCTCGACGGTGCTGCCGAAGCTGATGTTGCCGATCTCCAGGTACGTGCCACCGCCCCGCACCATCTGCAGGCCTTCAGGCACCGCTTGCGGGATGCCCACGAACTCCCCGACGACGTCGGCGCCACGGCCATCCGTTAGCTCCATCACCTTCTGCACGCGAGCGGCCACGTCCGGCAACTCGCTGATGTTGATCGTCTCGTCCGCGCCGAACTGCGTCGCCAGCTCCAGCCTGTCGGCCAGACCGTCGATCGCGATCACCAGCCCGGCCCCCATCTCCTTGGCGATAGCGCAGGCGTTCAACCCCAGTCCGCCGGCCCCTTGCGCGACAAACGTGTCGCCCATCTGCAGGCCGGCCTGCCTGAGGCCATACGTCACCTGAGAGAGCGCGCAGTTCACGGACGTCACCATCTCATCGGACAGCTCGTCGGGCACCTTGAAGACCCAGTGGCCGGAGCGCAAGTAGTAGTACGTCCCGTAGGCGCCGTTGAACGGGCTGGGACCGGCGGCCATCGCGCCCAGCTTTGCCGGGCAGGCCGCGTACTCGCCTTTGTTGCATTGATAGCAACGGCGGCATGGGTAGAAGTATGCGTAGCAGACGCGGTCGCCTTCGGCCAGGGGCTGGCCCAACGAATCGGTCGTAATGTCCGACCCCAGCTTGTCGACGCGGCCCGTCATCTCGTGCCCGACGACACCGCCCGCCATCGCCGCGAACACGGGCGAGTCGCCCCGCCAGATGTGCAGGTCCGAGCCGCAGACGCCGGCCATCGAGACTTTGATGACAATCGCCCCGGGATCGGGGTCGGGAATCTCGAACTCCTGGATCTCATAGCCCTGCCCAGGGCCCTTAAAAACGGCAGCCTTAGCTGTTTCAGCCATGTCTCTACCTTTCTCTACGGAAACGCCCGCCACCAGCGCGGGCCTACCGTATCTTGCAAGCGACAGCTAGATATGTCAAGGGCAGCCCCAGGAGAATTGAGGCGATGCCGCTCAAACTTGCCTTCCGGCTCCCGTCGGCATGCTTCATCGCCGTCTGCAGCGCTAGTCCCCTAGCGGCCTTTGTACTCCGGCTTGCGCTTCTGCGCGAACGCGAGCGGCCCTTCGCGGGCGTCCTCGCTCGCCATCACCTTGGCTGAGAACTGGTTCTCCTGCTTCAGCCCCTCTTCCATCGTCATCTCCAGACCACGCAGCGCGGACTCCTTCACAGCGCGTACGGCCAGCGGGCCGTTCTGGCAGATCGCTTCCGCAATCTCGCGCGCCTTCGGCATCACCTGGTCCGCCGGCACCACGTGGTTCACGAGCCCGTAGCGCAGCGCCCACTCCGCGTCGAAGTGGCCACCGGTGATCAGCAACTCCAACGCGATGCCCTTCGGCAGCATGCGCGGCAGCCGTTGCGTGCCGCTCGCGCCGGGGATGATCGCCCGCGTTACCTCAGGCACGCCGAACGTCGCGTGCTCCGCCGCGACGCGGATGTCGCAAGACACCGCGATCTCTAGCCCGCCCGCGAGGCAGTAGCCGTTGATGGCGGCGATGATCGGCTTCCAGCACTCGAAGCCCCTCGTGATACCGCCGAAGGGGGTCCGCGCGATTTCTGGGTCGAGCTTCAGCTTGCCGGCCATCAGTTCGGACATGGCCACCAGGTCGTTGCCGGCGGAGAACGCCTTATCGCCCGCGCCGGTCAGGATCGCCACCCAGAGATCATCGTCGTCGTTGAAGTCAGTGAACGCCTTCTTCAGCTCGAAGCTCGTCCGGGCGTCGATCGCATTTCGCCGCTCGGGCCGGTTGATCGTGATCAGCGCGATGCGTCCGTCCTTTTCGTACAGGATTCGCTCGTAGTCGTCGGCCATGGCAGTTCCCCTTTCGGTCGCGTTATCGAATAGCTAGCGGCGAACTAAGATAGCATCCAAGGAGGAGCCAGGTCTAGTGCGAATCACTGAAGTCAAACGGCATCCGAACGGGAAGGAAGTGCGGTTCGATCTTCAGCTCGTCCAACGCCGCCCACATCTGATCGTGGCGAGCTTCGTCCATCCCAACGCGCTCCAACGGGACGGCTTTAGCTTTGAGCGCGGCGCGGTCTCATACGGCTTCTTCTGGCGCCGCCGGCCCTACGTCATGTATCGCATGTTAGACGCGTCTGGAAGCCTGGTCGCCAACCGCTTCGACATCGTTGAGGACGTGCGGCTAGCAGAGCGAACGGTCGCCTACACCGACCTCTTCCTCGATCTCTGGGTGGGCCCGGATGGCACGCCCCACCTGAAGGATGAGGATGAGGTCTCGGATGCGGCCCGCGAAGGCCTCCTCTCGCGCAGCCAGCTGAAGAGGATCGAAAAGACCAAGGACCTCCTCCTTCGGCGGCATGGCGTGATCGCGAAAGCAGCGGAGCGGCTTCTGCCCTAGCCCGGCTCCAGTCCTGATTGTGCCGCTTATGCAAACCAACTATGATGAACCATCCCGCACATGGCTCTAGGAGCACCATGCAAGAATCCGATTCCCCAAAGCTGTATAACGTCGCCATCGTCGGCGCCACGGGCGTGGTCGGCCAGCAGCTCCTGCGCATCCTGACGACGCGCAGCTTCCCGCTAGGTAACCTGACGCTATTCGCCAGCAGGCGGTCAGCCGGAAAGAAGATCACGTTCGGCGAGACGGAGATCGAGGTCGAAGAGATCGGTCCGCGCTCGTTTCGTGGCGTAGACCTCGTGTTCATCTCGGCCACCGACGAGATCAGCCGTTCCGTTGGCCAGGCGGCCGCGAAAGCCGGCGCCGTCGTGATCGACGACAGTGGCGTCTGGCGGATGGAGGCGAACGTGCCCCTCGTCGTGCCAGAAGTGAACCCGGGCGACGTTGCCCACCATGAGGGCATCCTGGCGATCCCGAACTGCGCCACCACACCGATCGTGATGGCGCTCTGGCCACTGCACAAGGTCAACCCGGTGAAGCGCGTCGTTGTGGCTACCTACCAGTCCGTCTCTGGCACCGGCAGAGCCGCGGTGAAAGAGCTGGCGGAGCAGACGCGGCGCGTCCTCCAGAATCAGCGGGCCGCCCCGCACGTCTATCCGCACCAGATCGCGAACAACGTACTGCCGGAGATCGGCTCGTTCAAGGACGACGGCTACACAAGCGAAGAGTGGAAGGTGGCGGTCGAGACGCGCAAGATCATGCACGAACCGGAGCTTGCCATCTCGGCGACCTGCGTGCGTGTGCCCGTCTACGTGGGCCACTGCGCCGCCGTCCACGCCGAGTTCACCAGCCCAATGGATGCCGAGCGGGCCCAGGCGCTTCTGCTGGAGGCGCCCGGCATCACCGTCCAAGACGACACCTCGATCAGCCTCTATCCACAGCCCAAGACATCCGCGGGACGGGATGAAGTCTTCGTCGGCCGCATCAGGCAGGACAGCTCGCACCCCAACGGCCTCGTCTTCTGGGCCGTCTGCGACAACCTGCGCAAGGGCGCCGCGCTCAACGCGCTCCAGATCGCCGAGGAGATGATCTCCCAGGGCGTGATCTAGAGGCGCCCTGTCTCAGGGCGCCCCGCGTCGAGGCGCGAACGCCTCGCGTTCGAGGCGCCTCATCCCCTCTGGTATAATTCGCACACCGGCGCTGGTGCCGTCATGACAGAACTAGGACGCCTGTTCACAGCAATGGTCACACCCTTCGCCGAGGACGGCGGGGTGGACTACGCGGGCGCTCAGCGGCTCGCGCTGGCCCTGCTCGAATCCGGCTCCGACGGCCTCGTCGTCGCCGGGACGACAGGGGAAGCGCCTACGCTCAGCCAGGGTGAGAAGCTCAGCCTCTTCGCTGCGGTCAAGCAGGCTGTGGGCGATCGCGGCGCCGTCATCGCCAACACGGGTACGCACAACACCCGGGCCAGCGTCGACCTCACACGTGAGGCCGAAGCCACCGGCGTCGACGGCATCCTCGCGGTTACGCCCTACTACAACAAGCCCACGCAGGAGGGCCTGTTCCGTCACTTCGAGGCGATTGCCGCGGCGACGCGCCTCCCCGTCATCATGTACAACGTGCCGAGCCGGACGAGCGTCAACATGACAGCCGACACGGCGATCCGCCTCTCCCACGTCCGCAACATCGCGGGCACGAAGGAGGCCAGCGGCGATCTGGACCAGATCAAGCGCATCATCACCGAATCCGCGGACGGGTTCCTGGTCTGGAGCGGCTCCGATGAGGACACGCTCGCGATCGTCGCGGCGGGAGGCTACGGCGCCGTAGGGGTGATTTCGCATCTCGTCGGGCAACAGGTCTCGTCGATGATCGAACTGGCCGCTACGGACAAGACTGACGAAGCGCAGGCCATCCATGACGGGCTCGTGCCGCTCATCAAGGCGATCTTCACGGTCTCCAACCCGATCCCGCTCAAGTACGCGATGAACCAGATCGGCTTCCATGTGGGCGGCCTCCGGCTCCCCCTGTGCGAGCCCGATGACGAGATTGGCGCGGAGATCATGGCGGAAGTGCGCCGCCACACGATCGATTTGGCGGTCGCCGTCTAGGCCAAGACGGCGTCACCGGTCGGAATCGACAGCTCCTCGGTGAACGTCCCCGGCTGCAGACGGCCCTTGGCATCGAAGCACTCTTCGAGGATCCGCTCAGCGTACGCTTCGCCCTGCTCCAGCAAACGTGATGCCTGACTCAGGTCGCCAACGCCAGGGCCATGGTCGATCCGCGGCTGAAGGAGCGCGATCTGTGCCTTCTTGCCAAGCAAGTGCATGTCATGGTCCACGCGCTCACGCAGGACGATTTCGACCGTCCGCGTCACCACGTCCATCACGTTGGACGGATCCGGCACCTCGAAGCAATGCGAGAGGTCGATCGCCAGGATCTCTTTCGCGCCGGCTTCAACAGCGGTCTCTAAGTCTAGGTTCGCTGTCACGCCACCGTCCACGTAGAAGTCTCCCTCGATCTCGACCGGGCTGAAGATGCCCGGTATCGCCGATGATGCCAGCACCGCCTGCGACACGCTTCCCTCGCTGAACACGTGCTTCCGGGCCGTGGCCAGGTTGGTCGCGGCGATGTACAGGGGCACCTCCGTCGCGGAAAAGTCGTCGATCACGATGTGTTCAGCGATCAGCTTCTGGAGGAAGTCGTTCTTCACCAAGTAGAGCTTTCGCGACGCTATCCGCAGCGCGACGCGCACCGGGTTGATCCTGAGATAGTGCTCGTCTTGTAAGTTTTGCCAGACGTTCGCCAGCATCTCGCCGCCCGTCTCGCCGGGGTGGAACGCCAGGAAGGCGGCGTTGAGCGCGCCCACGCTGGTCCCAACGATGCGCGAAGGGCGAAAGCCGCGCCGCGTCAGCACGCGAAGAATGCCTGCCTGGAGGGCGCCCATCGCGCCTCCGCCACTGAGCACCAGCGCCGGCTCTTCATGATGGCCGTTACGCTTGAACCACATCTGTCCTAATTAACGTAACATAGGCCGGTGCATATCGGAGATGACCACCTTGCGCCCGGCTCCAGCGCGGAAGCTAGGACCGTAAAGGAGGGTGAAGATCCGCTGCGTTACCGCTTCGAGAACCGCCTCTCGTTAGGAGCCTAATCGTCGGGCGGCAGACGACGCCCCAGTTGACGCGCTGCCTGCGGCGAGGTATCATAGGTATAGACCCCTACCCAGGGGGTATGGGTTAGGAGGAAGCAAATGCAATCTACAACCAGCAAAGAGGCGCTCAAGCGTCTCAACTACATTGAAGGGCATCTGGGCGGCGTCCGGCGAATGATTGAGCAGGACACCTACTGCGTCGACGTCCTCAAACAGACCTACGCCGTGCGACGAGCGATCGAAAAGCTAGAGGGTATTCTGCTGGACGGCCACCTCCACACCTGTGTTATCGAAGGCGTCAAGGAGGGCCGGGACGAGCAGGTGATCGGTGAGCTGCTGGAGCTGTACGAGCTAGCGAACAAGTAGGATTCCAATGACAACTGAAACCAAAGAACAAGAGCAGGAGCAGGTCACCCAGACGTTTGCCGTCAAGGGCATGACCT
>JADFRJ010000076.1 GCA_022561355.1 Chloroflexota bacterium
GTTCGCAAGGTGAGTCCGGTGTCGACGACGTCATGAACGAGAATAACGTCCCGACCAGTAAGAGGGCTAGCAGTGTCCAAGCTGAGGGAGACACGACCCTCGAGCGAGTACGGCCGCAGGCCCAGAAAGTCAATGTCAGTGTCGATGCGCACCGCTCGTACGAGGTCCGCCAGGAACACGATCGCGCCCGGTAGTACACCTATCAGTACGGGGCGTTTATCGGCATACGTTGAAGCTATGTCCGCGGCCAACACTTTGACGCGATCGGCAATGTCGTCGCGTGTCGCCACGAGCTCACACGGAGTCGACATCTCTAGTCGTCCGCCCCACCCACCGCCACCGGGATGTTCAAGCGAATCCATGCTTCGATCTCATCCGCCAGGACGGAATTCTGGAACCCATTGGGTGGGCCGGATGCACTCTGTAAGGGCGCAATACCGACGACTCTCGCGATGACATCTTCGGGTAGGCCAGGCGGATAGGTGAAATCGCCAGAACCGCCCTGCTCTGGCAGCGCCAGGGCGAGCAGCCTTTCGCTTGGACCGAAGGTTTCGTACGCCCACCCCAGCAACTCGGTGGTGTCACTGAAGTGATCCTCAGAGCCCATTACGACGGTAACGATTTCGCGCCCGCCCGTTCTGGCGACGGTGACGAGGACCTTGTTTGCCTTGGAGGTGTAACCCGTTTTCAACCCAACGACGCCAGGATATGTACCAAGCAGCCTATTGGTCGCGACCGCAATACGCTCGTTACCCTCCGGATCGTCAGCGAATTGGACGATCCGCACTCGCGCAGCAGCGGCGATTGAGGGATATCCGATTGCGGCCTTTGCGATGACTGAGAGATCGTACGGTGTCGTGTAGTGCGCGTCGTCATCGAGGCCGTGGGGGTTTGTGAAGTGCGAGTTCTTGAGTCCGAGAGCCGAAGCCTCGGCATTCATCATGGCTGCAAACCTGTCGACACTGCCGCCCACGTGCTCTGCAAGGGCGACCGCTGCGTCGTTGCCAGAGCGAACGATCATTGCGATCAGCAAGTCACCAACCGTCCACCGCTCGCCTTGCACGACGCCGATTTCCGACTCTCCAACGTCCGCGGCCCTACTTGAGATCGTCACGATCTCGTCGGAGTCGGTGTTCTCAACAACAACAATCGCAGTCAGAATCTTCGTTACAGACGCCATCGGGCGAGGGGTGTCGATCTCCTTGCCTGCCAGGACAAGGCCCGACGCCGAGTCGACGACGATCCACGCTTCAGCAGGAACAGCGGGAGGTGGGCCAACACTCGGACCTGGGGTGATCAGTGGAGGCAACGGCGTCAGCAAGGGCAGCGCAATCGTGAATGACGCCGCCAGTTTCCTGATCACAGCGAGGCTCGCAGTGCGGCGCGAAGGCGAGCCTTGAGCACGCCCTCTTGGAGCTGTGATGCCGCGTGAGCCGTGTCTGCGAGAATATCGGTCGCACGTTGTCGGCTGTCGGGGTTCTTGTGTAAGAGCAACGGGCCGGCGAGCTGAATAATCACGTCGTACTCGCGGTCGGCGCCCAACTTGATCGAGCGTAGATGGCGAGTGTCGAGGCCTCGGTCGAGCAGACGTGCCGCGGCGTATCCAATGTTCCGATCGACATCGTCAAACAGCCATTGATTCCGCGTGGACATCCGCGGTAGAAGGATCCTGAGATCGATGAGCTCGGCGATCACCCCTGGGGCAAGCCCACACGCGGCGGCCAGCTCAGATGCGCTCAAGAATCCTGTCGGTTCCGCGAAGTAGATATCCGCGGGGGGCCCTGCTTCAGCGGCAGGACCAGACTTCGCGCCAGCCTCCCACGCTTGTAACTTCGACTTAATCACCTTCAACGGCAAGAAGTGGTCCCGCTGTTCGCGCAGTACATATTGAATGCGACGCAGGTCGTCATCGGTGAATTCTCGGTACCCAGACGCACTGCGTTTGGGCTGTACGAGTCCTTGGCTCTCCAGAAACCGGATTTTGGACACCGAGAGATCGGAGAACTCGTCCCGTAGGAACGTGATGACCTCCCCAATGCTTCGCGTCGACTTGGAAGCTTTAGACGTCGATCGAGCGAGACGCCCAGACTTAGCCACGGCCGACAGCCACGATGAAGTGGAATTTTCCAATCCACACTTCGTCGCCGGGCGCAAGGCTGGACTCTTCGACACGATTGCCGTTGAGGTAGGTGCCATTGAGTGAACCTAGGTCCTCGACACGCAGGGTATCTCCCGCAACGGTGAAGAGTGCATGTTTGCGTGAAACGCTGACGTCGCCCAGAAAGAGATCAGAATCCTCGCTTCGACCGACCTTTGTCTCGCCATCCGCGAGCACGTATGTCATCCCGGTACGTAGTCCGCGTTCAAACACAAGCGCGTACTTGAAAGCTCCCGTGATCTCTGAGCCACTTGGCTCGGTGCCGGTCTCCTCGGCCGGGTCAAAGTACACCGTTGGGTCGTGTTCGATAAACGGCCTGTCGGCGTTTTCCTCGTTATCTGGGGAAAGGCTCATACCCCATAATACCCCACATGTCTCAACAACCGGTTGAAGGTTTCGGACGGACAGTGACTACTCAGTGAATTCATGGTAGGCGGCCGGACTCATCAAACCTTCGAGGGTCGTGCCCTCGTGGATTGAGAACTCGATGAACCATCCGTCGCCATACGGGTCCGAGTTTACGAGTTCGGGGGCGTCACCGAGAGCCTCGTTCACCGCCGTTATGGTCGCATCGACAGGGACGTAGACCTCAGAGACAGACTTGGTCGACTCGACCTCGCCGAAGCTATCTCCGGCGCTCAACGTTGTGCCCACTTCCGGCAAGTCGACAAACACGATGTCACCAAGGGCGTCCTGTGCGTAGTCGCTGATGCCGAGGCGGACCGTTCCGTCTGTCTGACGAAGCCACTCATGGTTTTGCGCGTATATGAGATCGTCTGGGATTTCCATGGCTTTCCTCCTCTGGACCTTTTCCTCGTTCGCTGGAGGCTACTAGGTCCGATCGCGCCTGGCGCGCACAACGGTCCGGGCGTCTCCGACGTACTGGAACGCAACAACGTAGTACGCAATCAAGCCGGGGACTCCAAGGCTGTACGCATAGACGTTCCACGCTGTGATCCCAGTGCCCACCGCCACATAGAAGCCCGGAATCGCCGCGTACAGCAGCGCCGGGCCAAGCAGGAGCACGGCAGCCGCCAGCGCGAGCCCGCCGGCCATGGCCGCGATTCCTGGCCTTCAGCCCATCGAGCCGCGTCGTGCCGGTTGTCGAGCGCCAGCTTGCCCAGGATCTCCGAGACGTGGTACTTCACGCCGTCGATGCTGATGCCCAACCGCTCGGCGATCTGCTCGTTGGAGCGACCCTCGCGGATGTGGCCCAACACCTCCCACTCGCGGGGCGTCAGGATATCGGGGTGCTTGGGCCGGCCACGGCTGCTCATCGCACCGTCTAGCATACTCGCTGAAGCGCCGAATTACACTACACTTTGAACCGCAGTTATGCCACCGAAGAAGCGACGCAAGAAGAAGGCTAAAGAAAAGCCGCCTCAGCCATCGTTCCTGCAACGCAGGAGCACGAAGTGGCTGGCCGCGGCTATCATTACGCTGGCGATCGGGATCGGCGTGGGCGTTCTGGGCAACGTGGTCGGCGGCGACGATGCGGACAGCACGAGCGTGCCGCCGACGGCAACAGCCGTGGCCGCAGGCTAGGGCTCGAAAGAGGTGAGCTGGAAAATCGCCAGGCTGTTGTCGTAAAAGAGGAGCTGGTGCTCTGGCGTGTCGGCGAAGAAAGCGACCTGATCGACGTCGTCGGTCGTGATATCGACCCGCCAGGCAAGGAATGTGCCGGCTGGCACCGTGATCTCTTCCTTCCCCCTCACGCGCAGCGTCACCTCCCGCAGCGCGCCGCCCTGGTTCACAAGCACCGTGTTGTACTTCGCCTCGTAGCCTTCCTCGAATCGAATCGTGCGCCAGATGAACATCGACGACTCGTTGTCGTAGTAGACCTCCTCGTCCAGGCGTCGGGGGACCTCCCGAGGGTCGTCGTCGCCCGTGTACTCGACGACGCGGATCACCTTCTCGTCGCGGTCGTACTCGCCCTCGACAGCCTCAGTCTCGCCGTCGATCACGCGCTCGCGCCGGACGGTAAACGGCTGCAGCGTCTCGTCGTCGACGATCACGGTGCTGACGTCGCTGTTCTCACCGTCTACGAAGCTGAGCGTAAGCTGGTACCGGTCCCCCTGCCGCTCGACCGTCAGCGTGCCGGTCCCGCATTCCTCCTGGGAGCCGTGGTCGAGCAGCACGTATTCGGCGCGCTCGCCGTCGGACCACGGGATCCCAGTGACAATCTCCCCATCTTCTTGAGCGCAGGCCGAGCGCCCACCGAAGCAAGCCACCGCCAGCGCAAACATCGAGACGGCGAGGATGGCGCCTATCGCGAGCATGCGCATCTAGGCTGCCTCCTCGATTGTGTGCCGGACCCGTTCCAGCGCGTCCTCAATGTCGTCGCGCGTCACACCGTAATGCGTGACGAAGCGGATGCGCCTCGGACCAAACGCGGACGTGAGGACACCGGCGTCACGCAGCTTGCGTTGGAACGTCTGGCCATCGTGTACATCGACGGCCAAGATGTTGCTCTGAACGCGCTCGGGGTCGATGCGCAGGCCCGGCAGCCGTGCCAGCCCTTCTGCCAGCAACTTCGCGTTCTCGTGGTCCTCGGCGAGCCGATCGATCATCGTCTCCAGCGCCACGATCGCGGGCGCGGCGATCACGCCAACTTGGCGCATGCCCCCGCCCACCATCTTGCGCGCCCGCCGCGCCTTGGCGACGAACTCCTCCGTTCCGCAAACAATCGAGCCGACAGGGGCCGCCAGCCCTTTCGAGAAGCAGAACGTGACGGAGTCGACGTGCTCTGTGAGCTTGGCTGCCGGTACGCCCAGCGCGATCGCCGCGTTGAAGATGCGCGCGCCGTCCAGGTGCACACGTATGCCGTACTCCCGCGCGACGCTCCCCACTTGGGCCATCTCTTCCACGGTGAGCACTCCGCCACCACATCTGTTGTGCGTGTTCTCCACGCAGATGACGGCCGTACGTGGGAAGTGCACATTCTTGCCCCGGATCGTCTCCTCAATCGCGACAACGTCCAGCATGCCATGGCTATCGTTCGGGACCGTTCGCAACTGCACGGAGGCAAGCGCCGGTACGCCGCCCGCCTCATAATGCAAGACGTGCGCCTCGCTGCCGACGATCGCCTCGTCGCCGCGCTCGCAATGCGCGAGCAGGCAGGTGAGGTTGCCCATCGTGCCGCTGGCAACGAAGACGGCGGCCTCTTTGCCCATCAGGCCCGCGGCCATCGCCTCCAGCCGCAGCACCGTGGGGTCCTCGCCGTGGACGTCGTCGCCCACCTCAGCCGCAGCCATCGCCTCGCGCATCGCGGGCGTGGGCTTCGTGACGGTATCGCTCCGTAGATCGATGATGTTTTCGTTGGACATAAGATGAGCTTGCCATGGCATTTTAGGCAGCGGCCTCGTGAGAGGCAAGCGCCGCTAGCTCGTGAGTGATTATCCCACTCGCACACCCTAGATGGTGGGGCCGAAATATCACAGCTACGGCAAAGGCAGTGTCAGTCGCTAAGTGAAGAATCACACGTTCACCAATTGTCAGACGGCGGATCGTGTGCTACGTCAGCAACTGGAGTAACCCGCTCTCGACTTCATTGAGAGTAACGACGAGATTCGAAGTCGCACCCTCGCAAATTGGAGACACGCGCCCCCCATCAAGCTACACGCCCACAAACAAAATCGTACCCACTCTGCGGATAGTCATCAAGCTTTACCCATATAGACCACGCCAAACGTTGTCATGCCTCGCATTTCATGATACACTGGTGATGTGCAGATGGAGGTGTCATATGAATGACAATGAATTCGTCAACATCGTTAGCCGCAAACTCGAAGAGCTATCTCTAAAGGAGCGAGAGCTTCAAGCGTCTCTCACCAGAGTGGCGGAGGACCGCCGCAAATATCAGGCTGCGCTGGATATCTGGAGCAAGGAGATGGTGACAGAAGGCGGAGAATTCGAGAGCCGGCTGGGAACTAGCAGTCTGACCGATGAGGAACTGGCTTTAATGTCGATTCCACAGGCTATTGAGAAACTATTAGAAATCACTCCTAGCCACAGGATGAAGACTAGCGAAATCGCAAGGCGCCTTCGAGTCGCGGGAACTACCACTGCCAAGAAGGCTAACACCGCCTATAGCATTACCCACAAGACTCTTAACCGTAGAACAGACGTGTTTAAGCAAGTGGGGACTGGGGAATGGGGCCTTGTTATAAACGAAGCAGCCTCTGTCGGCGTAGAGCAGCCGTTTGTCGGAGCATCCGCAACCTGATCGGATGTTAAGCAGAAGCGGCGAGGGGCTCATCGGTTTCCAGGCCAGCCCTCGCCGCTTAAGGAGTTGGTAACGATGCTGAACACAGTCACCGTGACCATGCGGAGTAGCGATATGCCAGTTGTGCCCTGGCCGCTACGTCCGCGGGGTCGAATAGCTCAGCGGGGCTAACGGCCCCGCAGCACTAACGATATCGTACCACACGAGACGGCGACCGCCCGCGTGTCCAGCGCGCTGGCGACCTCGAAGATAGAGTAACGGTATAGGAGGTAAACATTGAAGGTAACGATCAAGAAGTTCGACGTGAAGATGGAGCTTAAGAACAACGGCATCGAACTAGATGTACGGAAGCCCAGCGGTCATCGCCTTGGCGACTTGGTCATCACCAAGTCTAAGCTAATCTGGTGCGAAGGGAAGACGACCCCTCCTAATGGTGTCAGCAAGACGTGGGCTGCCTTCATCGACTGGATGGAAAGCTAACTCAAGCGCGACACTACCTGTCAGTCGGTAGAGCTTGACAGCCATGTCATAATAGTCACGCTGGTAAATCTCCCGGGCGGGATCTAGATGTAGGGTGGCAATGGGGTTCATAGCCCAACTCCTGGTACTCAGCCCGGATAGCGCTATCCGGCGTACAGCGTCTTCTTCGGCGTCGTCGCTGGGCCACGACGCCCATCCTGTCCGCAACCCCGAAGAAGCGCAGCGAACGCTGAGCCGCGTGCAGGTAGACCTCATCTGCCTGGACAGCGTGGTGCCCCACGACGAGCTGGAACGCCTGTGGCGCTGGCTCGCGTCCGCCGGCCGGCAGCCGACGCCGCCACTCGTGTTGATGGTCCCGCCGTCGCTGACCGCGCTGCCTTCGGGACTGCCCATGTTCTACCGGCCGAAACGCGACGGCTTGGTGACGAAGCCGCTGGACGGCGCCAACCTGGCGCGCGAGATTGCGCGTGTGCTCGACGGCGAGCCTTCTCGAGCGCGAGGCGACACGCTAGCCGTGGGTCGCGTCCGGCTCGACCGATCGAACCGCAAGCTCGCGTTCGCCGGCGGCGTCACGTTCGATCTGACTCCGACCGAACTGCGGCTGCTAGGCACGCTGATGAGACAGCCCGGCCAGTACGTCTCCGCCGAAGCGCTGCTCGAGCAGGTCTGGGATATCCCAGCCGGCACCGGCGGCGCGGAGATCGTCCGAGCGCACGTCAGCAACCTCCGGCGCAAGCTGCGCTCACATGGCGAGGACCCACAGCTACTGCGTACGATCCCCTATCAAGGCTACGCGTTCGTCGTGGCCGAAGCCGGCCACTCCTGATTCGTATCTAGCCTGACGTCCCGCGACGCAATTTTAGGGGCTTCCCTAATGCCGGACGGACTGCTGCCTCGGAATAATACGAGGGCTGAGGAGCGCGTGAGGCCGTGTGAGCGCCTCGTACAGAACGATGACGATATCCGCGACGCTCTCTAGGCCGATCTCCCTCCCCACGCTTCTGCCCGGGTTGCAGCTCGTGGTTGGCCTCGCGGTCTTCGTCGCGCTGGCGATTCCGCTGCTGATGGCCGAACCGGGCCCGCTCACATCCGGCGAATCGCTCTACGTCTCCGAAGGGCTCAATCTAGCCGAAGGCAACGGCTTCACGTATTCGACCGGCGAGGCCGTCAACCATCGCGGGCCGATCTTCCCCGCGCTGCTGGCCGCCGACTTCGCGATCGGCGGCTTCTCGATCGAACACGCCTATGTGGTACCCAAACTCTTCGCGCTGGGGAGCGCATTGCTGCTCCTGGCGCTCGGCTGGCGCTTCTTCGGCCGCGAGGCCGGCCTGCTGGCGGCCGTGCTCGCGCTTGCGTCTTCGCTGCTGACGACCATGGGCTCCAGCCTGTCCTTGGACGGCACGCAGTCGTTCTTCCTGCTGCTGGCGCTGCTGCTGCTCCATCCCGCCCTGAAGGAGGGGCGTCCGCTGTATGCCGGCCTGGCAGGCGGCGCGCTCGGCCTGGCGATGCTCACGAAGGAGTCGGCGCTGTTGTGGCTGCCGCTCCCGATCCTCGCCGTGCTGTTGCTTGGGCCCGCGGTGCGGAACCCTGGCAGGCTGCTCGCCGCCTACGGCGCAGGCTTTCTGGCCGTCGCGGGCTGGTGGTGGCCGTACGTCTTCGCGATGACCGGCGAGATCTACCTGCTAGGCAACAGCTGGACGGCCCTGGTCTGGCTTGCTTCCGGCGTCATCGCCGTCGCACTGCTCGCGGCCCTAACGGTACTGCTCACCCGGCGCACCTCGCCGATCAAGCTCAGCCAAAACGGCCGCTGGGCCCTCGCCTCGGCGCTGCTGCTGGCCTGGGGCGTGCTGCTCATCTTTGGCATGGAGCGAAGCTCCGCGTGGGCCTTCTCGCCGCACTACTTCACGAACATACCGGACTACACGAGCAACGTGCTCGCGTCGTGGGTACAGCCGCTTCCGCTGATCGCAATCGCCTGGGGCTACGTAGCGTATCGCGCCTACAAGGGCTCGCTCGGCGACCGGCTGCTGGTTCTCGGACTGCTGCTGTTTCTGCCGTTCGCGCTCTTCGTTGCAAACCGCTCGCTCCACGTCAGCAACATGCTCCCGCTTGTCTACCTCTCCTACGCCGCGCTCGCCAGGACCGCGGTCGATTTCGCCCGCTGGCTCGCTCAGCGCACGAGCGAGGGCCCTTGGCCGGCGATCGGCGCCGGCGCCGCGGCGATCCTCGTCGTCGGCGCGTTCGGCTGGTTCGCGTTCGAGGAATCGCAGCGTGTAGTGCGGCAGCAGGACGCCTTCGACGCCACGCTCGTGCAGCAGAGCAACTGGGACAACCCGCTCGCGCTGGAGACGGCGGCCTGGATCGAGGAGCACGTCCCGGCCGGCACGCCGATCATGTCGGGCCGGCTCTACTCGACGCACCTCTACTCGCTGACCGGCGCGCAGTATCCGATGTGGCAGCTCCCTACGGTCCGCGTCGAGATTGAGAACGGTACCCCGGGCCTGACGCGAGCGGGGACGCTCTTCCGTTGGGAAGACCATGTCATGCCATCCGGCGAGGCAGAGCCGTGGCTCTACCTGCGCCGCCATCCCATCAACGGCTACTACGTGGCGCTCTCCGAACAGGACCTGATCGCCGGCCTGCGGGAGCACGAGATCGAGTACCTCGTCCTCACCGGCGACGACGACGGCTTCAGCTCGCTCAGCCTGCTGCCCTACTTCGAGAACCATCCGTACTTCCTGAGCGTGGCCTCGTTCGTCGTGGACGATACAAACCAGACGCACATCTTCCGGGTGGTGGGCACGTTCGATCGGCCCACGGACGCACCAACGCTGGTGAACGCCGCTACGGTCGACGCCTTGGAGGACAAGCTGGGCGCGGAGCGGGCGCAGGCGCTGCTTGTC